>CANDJC010000120.1 GCA_947384955.1 uncultured Eubacterium sp.
TACTGGATGAAAGGTGTCCGCAAATGGTAAAATTCGATATCTTTCGAAGAATGAATACCAGCGGTCTTCCGCTAAATTCCCAGGAGATTCGAAATGTTATGGCACTTCCGAAAGTCAGGCTGCTTCTGCGGAACATGGCTGGGTGTGAAGAATTTTCTATGGCTGTACAGGGAAAGGTAAATGATATCCGTATGGGGGCACAGGAGCTTTGTCTGCAGTTTCTGTCTGTCCGGCATTTTTATGACTGGGGGGCAGGGCAGTTTCGGCAGTATCCCGGCCTTATGAAGATGATGGACCAGACCATACTGGATTTAAACGAAATGCAGGAGCAGGTTTTAGAAGATTTATTCCAGGATTTTCGAATAATTATGGAAAACTGCTATAAAATTTTAAAAGAACGTTCTTTTTGCAAACCAGGCAGTAACAGGATAAACAGGCTGTTATTTACAAGCTGGGCAGTCGTTTTGTCAAATACTTGTACAAATAAGGATATTGACAATGCCCTGGCAGAAAAACTCTGGATGCTGTATGAAGAAAGACTTACGAATGACAGAGATTTTTATGATACAGTTACATCATCTGCCAGAAACAAAAATAATCATTTAAAATCTATAGCAGCCATTCGCAGACTTTGGGAGGAAAGTTATGATAAATTCAATAGAATTAAAGAATTTTAAATGTTTTACTCATATGCAGATACCTTTATCAGAACTGACGATATTTGCGGGCAGTAATGCCGCTGGAAAATCTACCGTAATACAGGCGCTGCTGCTGGCAGATGCAACAGCACGGGAAAAAGGCAGTTCTGTAGATGTCTCTGCTGCTCTGGAAATTGAAGCGGGGAACCCTCAGGCGCTTATATCTCAAAACCGGACAGAAACGGTACAGGGAGATTTTTTTATAAAACTGCAGTGTGATGAAAAAGATATATCATTTATTTATATGATTGATAAATTAAAAACTTTCAAACTGTCTTATGAACAGGCTGGGGAGTCATTGTCTGCCAGGCTGTTCTATTTAAATGCGGAGCGGACAGGGCCTCGTATTTCGTATCCGGCTGGTGAAGACGGGACAGTTTTAAGCAACGGAGCTAATGCAGCTTTTTTAATTGACCGTGCAGACATGGAACAAAAGAAAGTACCAGAATGTCTTGCGATTGCAGGAAAAAATTCAAAATTCTCTATTCAGGCAGAAAGCTGGATGAATGCCATTCTTGGTGATATCAGCATATCCGTAAGTACGGATTATGTGAAAGCGGTTACAGATATACGATATGGGAACAGAATGGCGGAAGAACCTGTACTGCCCGCAATGACAGGATTTGGAATCAGTTACATTTTATCCATTGTTACGGCCGGCTTATGGTGTGCTTCTGAAGAAAATGCTGCAGAAAATACTGTTTTTATAGTCGAAAATCCTGAAGCTCATCTGCATCCGGCAGCACAAAGCAGGATGGGAAAATTTTTGAAAATTCTTTCAGGTGCGGGGATTCAGGTTATTGCAGAAACACACAGCGAACATATTATTGACGGGGCAAGGATTCAGTCTGCACTGATGAATCAGACTGACAGCATGCGAGTTCTTTTTTTCGAAAAGGAAGAAAATGATATCAGGATTGATAAAATCAGCATAGATAAAAATGGAGAGCTTTCCGAATGGCCAAAAGGATTTTTTGACCAGAAAGGGCAGGATTTGCGGGAATTGTTCCAATTAAGGAGAAAACATGCAGATAGTTAATTCTTTGGAAGAAGAAAGTTTTGCATATACAGATGAAAAAGAAAATATGAATAGCCGCAGGAATGAAATCGGTGAATTCATGGAGATTGTGGCATACTGTCAGCATGAACTGGTTAAAGAACCGCTGGTCTACAGGGAAAAGCTGTGGGAAATTATGGTAGAAGAGGATGTGACTTTTGCTGAATGGCTGTATAGCGGTGCAGGAAATGGCAGTGAAGATGACAGGCGCAGGATGTTAGAATCACTGAGCAAGAAAGAAATCGTTTCTGCAGATAGTGGGCAGTTTGTAAATGAATTGGCAGGAAAACAAATTTATATTTCATTAGGAGAGTTTGAATCCTGTGTTTCAGCTGTAAAGGATTATATTTCTGTAAGAAGAGATATTTTAAGCTCCATTCGGGATGTTAAAGAATATGAAGCATTTATGAATTCCTGCTTTATTAACAGCAGTTTTGCTGCAAATATTCTGTCTGAAATGAAGCATATTCAGAATTTTCCAGACAAAGCTAAGGAAATTACAAATGCCTTAGCTGTATTAAACGACAGGGCAGTAGATTTGTATTATCAGTATTCTGCTCATCTGGAAGAAGCAATGAAAATTTTATCCAGTCTGCTGCAAAGAGAATGCGCGCCAGATCCGGGACATGCCGATACACTGCTGTTTTCATTTACGTATAGCGAACAGACAGAAGGAAAAACGCAGGCAGGAATAAAGGAAATAGAGTGTTCTCCGCATTTAAAGCTGATTCATCCAGGGTCGGATTTAAGAATTTATTTTTACTGGTGTGACAAAACTGTAGGAGCCGGAGAAAAAGTGCTGGTTGGAAGAATTGGAAGACATCCGTATAAAAAATGATAATCTTTTATAAGCTGGTACTGTGTAATTCCTTTTTGCTCCATTGTGTTCCAAAGCCCGGTATCCGTGCAGCCACAGTTCTCCCCGTATCCTTTCAGCCATTGACTTTCTCAACAGGAATCGTTATACTTCTAAAGGAAATAAATCCGTCTGAAAACGGAAAAAGGGGGAACCCTCCGAATGAAAAGAAGGAATAAAATCTATCTGTACATAACCTTATTTTTTATATTCATATACATCGCCCTTCTGTCTATCCTTTGTCTGTCCGAATATCGGGACAGCAGAGCCACAATCCGCTCATTCAGTGATGCATTCTGGTATTCACTGGTCACATTAACGACAGTCGGGTATGGGGACCTGATTCCGGTAACTCCGTTAGGACATGCTGTGGGCATTGTATTTCTTCTGCTGTCTGCCGGCATTATAATGACATTGTTCACAGCTGTGATATCATTTGTTACCAGCGAAGGCTTTCCGCTTTTTCTGCTTGGATTTCAGCGCGCAAAGAACTGGTATTATTTTGCGGATTATGGAGCGGAAGCGAATATTTTAGCTGCAAATATCTATAAGGAAGACCCGGATACGTTAATTATATTTGGCGAAAAAAGGGATGAAAGGATGGAATTTCCGGACTATCCGTGCCTGTTTATTAATGTATCTCCGGCCAGGATTGTAGCGCGAAAGAAGAATACCGGTTCAAGGTGCAGGATTTTTCTGATGAAAGAAAACGATATCGGAGTGAACAGCCGCGCAGTTGACCTGCATGAACTGCCGGTGGAAGTATACGCAAGGACGACGAACGGGCAGGATCATTTATCGGGAAATATCCGTTTCTTTCACAGCTATGACTGCTGTGCCAGACAATACTGGCGCTCAAAGCCATTGTGCAGCCATGAAAATTACCATCGTCATCATTGGATTCGGCAATTACGGGCGCTGCATTTTAGAACGGGCTGTGCTGACAAACGTGATTGCTGCCGGCCAGCATACGGCTTATCATATTTTTGGAGATGCAGGAGAGTTTCTGTCCATGCATACGCAGCTGCATCAGACGTTTTCGATTGGGGAAACGTCTGATACGACGGATTCTCTGATTTTTTATGAGGAACTATGGGAAACGCAGCATGAGGTGCTGCAAAAGGCCGACCGCATTATTATCTGTCCGGATGACGAGCCGCAGGGGTGGAGTATTTTCTGGAGGCTGAATAAGTATTATAAGATTCACGGGCAGGTGCATCTGCACAGTAACCGTAAGGCGCCCGGGGTATCTTATTTTGGAACAAACGAAGAAATTTATACGCCGAATCAGATTATGCGTACGGCGCTGAATCAGGCGGCCATTACCATTAACGAAATCTTTCGCAGGTCGGTTTCCTATCCGACACTGAGCTGGGAAGATTTGGATGATTTTCACAGAGAGTCTAAGATATCGGCTGCGGACCATCTTCTGATGAAAATCCGTATTCTGTTAAAAGATGAAACGATTACAGAATTTACAGCGGATACAGTAGAAAGAGCATACCGGATTTACTGCGAAACAAAGAAGGACGAATCCATACTGGATATGTACAGAAGGCTGGACCATCTGCGCTGGCTGCGGTTTTATACTTTTTATAACTGGAGCTACGGGGCTTTTCGCGATGACGGCGCCAGGCAGCATCCGATGCTGTGCCCGTATCAGGAGCTGACACCGGAACAGAAAAAAGAGCGGGATGCTGCCTGGGAATTATTAGGAAGCATTACTGTGGAATTAAAATAAGACGGCTGTTTCTGTCTGGCTTATGCACGCAGCCGGTCAGGGGAAAGCTGTTTTACTGTCTGGAATGCGGAATCAAACGCCGGACAGCTGCAAAGGAGGAATCAGAGTGAATCAGAATAAGACTGCATTTCGGGACGGGATACGGGATGGCATTCCGATTGCTGCCGGCTATTTTGCTGTGGCATTTTCATTAGGAATTGTCGCAAAAAAAGCCGGCTTAAATCCGTTCCAGGGTTTTTTATCCAGTTTTTTAAATCATGCCTCTGCGGGAGAATATGCAGAGTTTACGGTAATTTTAGCGGATGCGCCGTATATGGAGATGGTATTTGTGATTCTGATTACGAATATGCGCTATCTTTTAATGAGCTGCGCGCTCAGCCAGAAGTTTCACCCGGATACATCCGTGATACACCGCTTTCTGGCTGGATTTGGGATTACAGATGAGATATTTGGAATCAGTATTGCGCGAACCGGAACGTTAAATCCGTACTATAATTATGGCGCGATGGCCATTGCGCTTCCGGGGTGGTCTGCGGGAACTGCGCTTGGAATCGTGGCGGGCAATGTGCTGCCTGCATCGGCTGTGAGTGCGTTAAGCGTAGCGCTGTACGGCATGTTTGTCGCGATTATTATTCCGGCATCGAAGGAAAATAATATTGTGGCGGGTGTTGTAACTGTAAGCTTTGCGGCAAGCTATGCAGTGTCGAAAATGGCTTTATTTGCAGATATGTCCGACAGCATGAAAATCAGTCTTCTGACTGTCATCATTGCCGGGGCCGCGGCGGCTCTGTTTCCGGTAAACGGGGAGGAGGGCGAAAGTGAAAAATAAAAAAAGGAAAGGAAGGGGCAGGTGAAATGGAGCATAATATTTATCTGTATATTTTTACAGCAGCAGCGGTATCCTGTCTGATACGCGTGCTGCCTTTAACGTTAATCCGCAGAAAGATTAAAAATCAGTTTCTCCGGTCGTTTTTATATTATGTGCCGTATGTAACGCTTGCGGTCATGACGTTTCCGGCAATTCTGTCGGCACCTAAGGTTCCTCTTGCCGGAATCCTTGCGCTGGCTGCCGGGGTTACTGCCGCGTGGAAAGGTGTCAGTATGATTGGAATCGCGGTTTTGTGCTGCGCGGTAGTTTTTGTCTGCGAAGCAGCGGCCGTTTATTTTTAGCAGTACAGCAGTTTAATTAAAAAAGCAAAACAGCGTCAGGGAAAATGTCCGGATGCTGTTTTGCTTTTTTTGTGCATGTTGCTATATTTAGAACGTCATATTTGTCTGTTTTTACGCATTTACAATAAATATGATAGATGCTACAATGAGTAAAGGTAATACCTTTTATTTAAATATATTACTTTTAAATATAAAGTATTATCTAATATTCATATATATATGAAGAACTTGCAGGCACAAACCGTAAACAGAAAGGAAAGAAAGACGATGTATCAGGAACATGAATATTATCTAAAACGCTGCATTGAAATATCGAAACATGCAAGGGAGTCGGGAAATACTCCGTTTGGAGCTTTGTTAACAGATGCAGAGGGAAACATTTTATTAGAGCAGGAAAATGTTGAAATTACTGAAAAAAAATGTACCGGACATGCGGAAACACAGCTTGTGGAGCGTGCGTCGGTACTGTATGACAGGGATTTTTTATGGAACTGCACGCTTTATTCTACTGCAGAGCCGTGTGCGATGTGTTCCGGCGCCATTTACTGGGGCAACATCGGCCGTGTCGTATATGCGATGACGGAAAAAGACCTGCTTGGCCTCACCGGTTCGGATGAGCAGAATCCGACCTTCGACCTGCCGTGCAGGGAAGTATTTGCAAAAGGGCAGAAATCTATTGAAGTCATTGGACCGTTTCCGGAAATTGCCCCGCTCGCAGCAGCTGTTCACGAGGGGTACTGGAACCAGTAAACAGGAGATAAACTTATGGAAAATAATCAGACAAAAGACAGCGAATATTCCTTAAGCGCTGTACCGGAAACCGAACGGAAAAGCTACATCAGCCTGACCATTGTCTGGACTGGCTTTGTTTTTGTCATTACAAGCATGATGGCAGGCGGCGGACTGTCCGCCGGACTTAATTTTAAAATGATTCTTCTGGCTATTGTTCTTGGAAATGTCTTTTTAAGCATCATTGCGGTTCTTGTAAGTATCATTGCAAGCAGGACCGGGCTGACCTTTGCTCTGATGACACGTTACAGCTTTGGAGAAAAAGGCTCGAGGATTGCTTCAATGTTTGTGCCGGTTGTAAATATCGGCTGGTATACCATACAGGCCGCTACATACGGACATTTTATCGCACAGGCGTTTCATCTGGGGGATATTGCAGAATTATTCTGCATGGCAGCCAGTGCGGTTGTGATGGGAATTTTTGCTATGAAAGGAATCAAAGCCATCAGCATTCTGGGGTATATTGCGATACCGGCAATTGTGTTCCTCTCGCTGGCAACTTCCATCCGTGCCACGGGTATGATTGGGCTGGACGGATTATGGAACTATACGCCAAAAGGGCACATTACTCTGTCAAACGGCATTACGGTTGTTATCGGAACATGGATTCTGTCAACATCTACGTGTATTGCAGACATTATGCGTTATGCAAAATCTGCAAAAGAGGCAGCCGCAGCAACACTGACGGGACTGCTGGGCGGCAATATTTTTATGATTCTGTGCGGGACGATTACATCGGTTGCAGTCGGAGACAGTGACCTTACGAACGTGCTGCTGTCGATGGGGCTGCTTGTGCCGTGCCTGATTCTTATGACGACAAATATATTCACGACCAACGCGTCCAACCTTTATTCAACATCCTTAAATCTGTCCAATGCATTTCATATGGACCGCCGCAGAATTATCATTGTGCTGCTTGCTGTTTCCGCGTTTGCTACGCTGTTTCGGCCGTATCAGGTAGATTTTCTGTTTACGTTTCTTGACCTGCTTGGCACAATCGTTCCGCCGCTGCCGGGAATTATACTTGCGGATTACTTTATTATTCATAAAGGAAATTATAAGGAGCTTGACCGTGTTTCGTTTTCTCAGTTTAACGCAGCCGCATGGATTACCTGGGGTGCCGCGCTCGCAGGCGTATATCTGATTCCATTCGGGCTGCCGGCATTAAAGGGACTGATTATCGGCGGTCTTCTTTATCCGGTGCTGATGAAAGTGACAAACAGGCAGGCTGCTGTATAGGAGGGGATTGGGATGAGAAAATATAAAATTGCTGCTTTTATCGGGATAATCATTATGGGGACCGGTTCATTTATGGCCTGTCTTTGTACGGAAGCGGCACCGGCTATGATTGGAAATGCTTTGTTAGCTGTCAGCCTTTTTGTTATGGCATATGCGTTTTCATCGTGGCAGCCTTAAAATGTGTTTTTCCGTTTTATGTCAGGAATAGCATTGACACGTCTGTGTTTTTCACGTATTCTTATAAAAGACTTGAAAGACAAAGGGGTGCTTGATTATGCCATATCAGCGGCAGAACACGATGACACTTTCAAACAGGGCAAAGTTTGAAATCCGAAAATACATAAGTACGATGAATCTTGAAGAAAATCATAAACTGCCCCGCGAAGAACTGCTGGCACAGATGATAGGAGTCAGCCGCATTACAATCCGCCAGGCATTAAATGACCTTGCAGCAGAAGGCATTGTATTCCGAAGGCAGGGGAAAGGAACTTTTGTGAACAAAGATTCTCTGAATATTAAAGTGCGTTTTAATCCGGGCATGGAATTTTCGCAGGCAATCCGAAAGAGCGGTTATAAGCCTTCGGTAATTCTGGGTGATATAAAAAAAATCCCGCGGGATGAAGAAATCTGTTCCCTTCTGCATATGGACAGGGATGATGTACTGATTCTGGCAGAAAAAATATTTCTGGCCGACGGCCGGTTCTGTGTGTTCTGCAGGGATTACTTCAGCTGTGCGCAGTTTGGAGATACGGGCTCTTTTCTTGAATTCAGCCAGTATGATGATTCCGCATTTCAGTACATGTACCAGGCGTCCGGGAAAAAGTGCGAGTGGGATAAAATCGAAATAGATACGATTCTTTCATCTGAAATCGAAGGACTGACCGGTTATCTGGAAAAAAATAACCTTCCTGATATGCCTCTTTTGTATTTAAAAGGCGTCAGCTATACTTCGGATGATACGCCGATTCTTTATGCAAATGAATATATTAACACAAATATTATCAAATACAGCATGATTCGGAAAAAAAATATTACATATCTGCCATAAAGGAGGATTTCATGTAAAATATTTGTTTTTTGAGAATCAGGATATCCACTGCATTGCAGACACCGCTTTTTGAAAAAGAAGCGGTGTCTTAGCGTATGCGGGTTTTCTTTTTCTGAGTCACTCTGGTTCTGGCTGAGGTTTGTTGAAATGATAAGCGGAATGTGGTAAACTAAAACATGCTGAAAGCGCCATGGCTGCAGGGAAAAGAATAGAAAACAGGAGAAATGCTTAAAATGTCTGTAAAGGGAGAAACAAGAGAAAAAACAAGAATTCATATAAAAGAACCCAGGCATTACCGGGTGATTATGCATAATGACGATTTTACTTCTATGGAGTTTGTTGTGAATATTTTAATGGAAATTTTTCATAAGGATGCGATGGAAGCGGAACGCCTGATGCTGCTGGTACACCACAGCGGCAGAGCAGCGGTGGGCTCGTATCCGTATGATATCGCGGTCACAAAGGCTGCTGCGGCTGCAGACAGGGCAAAGGAAGAAGGATTTCCGTTCCGCATGACGGTGGAGGAGGCATAATATGCAGATATCGGCAGAAGCAGCTCAGATTCTGGACGCCATGTTTCGGCTTGCAAAAAACGCACATTTTGAATATATGACTCCGGAACTGATGCTGTATGTAATTTGTCAGAATCAGACTTTTGCACAGGCATTTGAAAACTGCGGCGGCAGTCTGAAAGAACTGGACCGCAGCCTGAAGACGTATCTGGAAGAATATATGGAGCCGGATTCCAGGGAGCCGTCCGAGCCGCAGATGTCACAGGAAACAGGCAGACTGCTGGAAGCTGCCTGGGAGTCCGTGCAAAACAGCGGCGGACAGAGGATGGAGCTGTCCCATATGATGCATGCCATGTACGGGCTGCAGGAAAGCTACGCGGTTTATTATATGCGGCTGCAGGGCGTGGAGCATGCACAGCTGCTGCAGGAACTGATTGTTCAAAAAGAAGAGCGTGACTTTAAGCATAACAAAAAGTCAGACAGCCGAAAGAGCACAGTCACGCGGGAAGAAGAGGAGGATGATGCAGACAGCGGCTCCTGGCAGATGTATGCGCGGTGTCTGAATGATGAATTAGAAGGCATCAGCCCGCTGATTGGCAGAAAGCAGGAGATTGAGAGGACAATGCAGATTCTGTGCCGCAGGGATAAGAATAATCCGCTGCATATCGGAGAACCCGGTACAGGCAAGACAGTGCTTGTATACGGGCTTGCAAGGCTTTTAAAGGAAGGAAATGTACCTAAGCCCCTGCGCGGAGCGAAGATTTTTTCTATGGATATCGGGAGCCTGTTAGCCGGCACACAGTACCGCGGCGATTTTGAAAAGCGGCTGAAAAAAGTTCTGGACAGTATTGCTAAGGAGGAAAAACCGATTATCTATATCGATGAAATTCACAATATTACCGGAGCCGGGGCAGTAAACGGCGGCAGCCTGGATTTCTCGAATCTGTTAAAGCCGTATCTTTTAAAGGGGCATATCCGTTTTATCGGAGCTACGACTTATGAGGAATATAAGAAGCATTTTGAAAAAAACAAAAGTCTTGCGCGCCGTTTTCAAAATGTAGAAATAAAAGAACCGGACACAGAGGAAGCGGTGCGGATTTTAGAGGGGCTTAAGAAAACATATGAAGAATTTCACGGGGTATGTTATGAAGACGGCGTGCTGCGGTATGCGGTTTTGATGAGCGCAAAGTATATGACAGAGCGTTTTCTGCCGGATAAAGCAATCGATTTGATTGACGAGGCGGGCGCTTACCGAAAGATGCATCCGCTGGTTCAAAAAGATGCGTCTGAAACGGAGGCCGGCAGGGAAAACGTGCAGACGGAAAAAGAGAGCCGGCTGGAAGAAAATAAGCGGCAGCTGGTTGGCAGAGAATTAATTGATGAAATTGTGGCCAGGACCTGCCAGATTCCGAAACAGGCGGTGGAAAGCGATGAGGTACAGTCGCTGGCGACACTGGAAGAGCGGATGAAACATCTTGTATTCGGCCAGGACGAGGCGGTGGTGCAGGCGGTGAATGCCGTGAAATTTGCAAGAGCGGGGCTTTCAGAGGAAAACAAGCCTCTTGCGAGCCTTTTATTTGCCGGGCCTACAGGAGTCGGCAAGACGGAGATTGCAAAAAGCCTTGCAAAAGAACTGGGAATTTCACTCATTCGGTTTGATATGAGCGAATACACAGAAAAGCATGCCGTGTCAAAATTAATCGGTGCTCCGGCCGGGTATGTCGGCTATGAAGAAGGCGGGCTTTTGACGGATTCGATTCGGAAACACCCGCATGCCGTGCTTTTATTAGATGAGATTGAAAAAGCACATCCGGATATTTACAATGTTCTTCTTCAGGTTATGGATGACGCGGTGCTGACGGATAACCAGGGCAGAAAAGCAGACTTTCGCAATGTAATTATTATTATGACATCTAATGCGGGAGCAAGCCGGATTGGAAAGCCCGGAATCGGATTTTTAGGACAGGACGTGAGCGCGGATATCGTGTTAGAAGAGGTGAAGCGTATCTTTCAGCCGGAGTTTCGCAACAGGCTGAACAAAATTATTACATTCCGCGGCATGGATACACAGATGGCAGAGCGGATTGCCGTGAAAAAACTGGGCGGACTAAAGGAGCTGCTTGGCAGAAAGCAGATTCAGATGACGGCTGATGATGCTGCGAAAAAGCTGATTCAAAAGAAAGGCATCAGCGCGGAATTTGGCGCAAGAGAGATTGAACGTGTCATACAAAATGAGATTAAGCCGCTGTTTGCAGAAGAGATTTTATTCGGAGCGTTAAAGGACGGCGGAACATGCAGCCTGACAGCTGAAAACGACAGGTTTCGGCTGCTGACTGCCGGTACGGCCGGTAAATGACAGCAGCGGGAATGGCATGGCCAGTGATATGCAGGAATTTCTGTGAATGGCAGGGGATGGAACGGGTGATATCCGGTAACAGGGAAAATGTGGCAGATTCATTTATTGACGGAGGAGGCGGGTTTATTATGGCAAGAACAGTTGCAATCGGAGAACAGGATTTTGGCAGAATCATTGAACGGGATTATTTTTATATTGATAAAACAGATTTTATCAAAGACTGGTGGGATAATGGGGATACTGTTACACTCATTACCAGACCACGCAGATTTGGAAAAACGCTTACAATGAGTATGATGGAGCATTTTTTTTCCATCAGGCATGCCGGCAGAAGTGACCTGTTTGAAGGCTCAGATATTTGGAAAGAAGAACGATTCAGGAAAATGCAGGGAACGTATCCTGTAATTTTTCTGAGTTTTGCGGGCATCAAAGACAGAAGCTATGAAATGACAAGAAAGATGATCTGCCAGTTAATTATAAATATATATTCCGATTATCATTTTCTGATAGAAAGCGAGGCTTTAAATGATGAGGATAAAGCGTTTTATAAAAGAATCTGCATAGATATGGATGATGCTGATATAAAAATGTCGCTGAGCCAGATGTCAGGATTTCTGTATAAATATTATGGAAAGAAAGTGATTCTGCTGCTGGATGAATATGATACGCCAATGCAGGAAGCATATATGAACGGATACTGGGATAAGCTGGCAGAACTGATAAGAGGATTGTTTCATCATTCCTTTAAGACAAACGGGTATCTGGAACGCGGAATCATGACGGGAATTACAAGGGTCAGCAGGGAATCCATTTTTTCTGACCTGAATAATCTGGCTGTCATTACCGCTGTTTCCAGGAAATATGCAGATGTGTTTGGATTTACAGAAGAAGAGGTGCTCTGCGCATTGGAAGAATACGGACAGAAAGAGCAGGCAGCGGAAGTAAAGCGGTGGTATGACGGATACCGGTTTGGAGATTTGGACAGTATTTATAATCCATGGTCGATTACACAGTTTCTGGATACGGGAGAGTTTAAGCTGTACTGGGCAAATACAAGTTCAAACAGGCTTGTGGGAAATTTAATCCGTAAAAGTGACACAGACACAAAAATGATTGTAGAAGATTTACTGCACGGGGGCTCTTTTTGCGCACAGATTGATGAAGAAATTATATTCAGCGACCTTGAAAGGAAAAAATCCGCTGTATGGGGACTGCTTTTGGCAGGCGGGTATTTTAAAATACTGCGGACACGAAAGAGCCGCAGGGGGATGACAGAATATGAGCTTGCATTAACAAACAGAGAAGTGCGTTTTGTGTTTGATGAAATGGCTGTAAGCTGGTTTTCGAATAACAGAATGGATTACAGTGAATTTTCAGATGCGCTGATGCGGGGCGATAAAGAATATATGAATGAGTATCTGAATGCCATTGCTTATGAAACCTTCAGCTTTTTTGATACAGGCTCCGGCGAGTCTAAGCAGTCGGAAAATTTTTATCATGGTTTTATTTTGGGACTGATTGCGGATTTAAGGGAACTGTACAGAGTTACTTCAAATCGGGAAAGCGGAAATGGAAGATACGATGTTCTTCTTGAGCCGTATGAACCGGAATTAGATGACGGACTGATTCTGGAGTTTAAAGTATTTCATCCAAACAGGGAAAAAAGCCTGAAGGATACCGTACGCACAGCTTTGAAACAGATTATAAATAAAAAATATGCGGCGATGCTGGAAACAAAATGCAGCCGGGACAGAATTAAAATTTATGGAATTGCTTTTAAAGGGAAAGAGATTCTTATTGATGGCGGGAATCTGGATGAATGGGAACATGCTTTTGCTGAGGAGGATTTTGAATAAGGCGGAATTTTTTATGTCCTCCATTGCTTTTTGTGTAATTTCTAAATCTGTATTTGGTATTATGACACCTCCCATATAAAAGATTTACGAGATATCTAAAGCATATCATAATATAAACGCAAAATCTATTGTGATATGAAAACGATTAGTACCAGCTGATAAAATAAACTGGACTGCGAGTTTTTGTGTTATGCGGCGGCTGTGTGTAACGGTTCAGGAAGGTGTGAAATGCTGGGTTTGCGGACGCAGTAAGGATGGGGGATGTACTGGCTTCGCGGACGCCGGGAGAGGGGATTTGCACGGTCTTCCTGCGGCTGCTCCAGAATGTTAAGAATCCCTAAGCATTCTGCATTTACGCTGTGGCACCGGACGGGACG
>CANDJC010000121.1 GCA_947384955.1 uncultured Eubacterium sp.
AACATTCCGGAGCCGTCACAGGAAGCCGGTGCATCTTCCCGTCACCCGGCGTCCGGGCAGCCATCACGTCCCTCTGTCTAAATTTCCACAAACACCCGCACACCCCCAAACATACATTCGAAAAATTTCTTTACATTTTTTCAAAATATATGTTATACTATAGCATGTTTGAATGTAACCGACAGCAAAGAGGTATAAAACATGGCAAAAAACGAAGTATACGACGAGGGCAGCATATCCATTCTCGAAGGCTTAGAAGCTGTCCGCAAAAGGCCCGGCATGTACATTGGCAGCGTATCCAGAAAGGGCCTGAACCATTTAATATACGAAATAGTAGACAATTCCGTAGACGAACATTTAGCAGGCGCATGCGATACGATTTTTGTAACGCTTGAGGCGGACGGTTCCTGTACGGTTGAAGACAACGGACGCGGGATTCCGGTCGGGATGCATCAAAAAGGCGTATCGGCAGAGCGTGTTGTATTTTCCACACTGCATGCGGGAGGCAAATTTGACAGTTCCGTTTATAAGACAAGCGGAGGGCTGCACGGCGTAGGCTCTTCGGTGGTGAATGCGCTGTCTGTGTATCTGGACGTAGAAATCAGCAGGGACGGCTATGTTCATCACGACCGCTATGAGAGGGGCAATCCGGTGGTGGAATTAGAAGGGGGGCTTTTGCCGAAAACTGGGAAGACGAAGAAAACCGGGACGAAGATTAACTTTCTGCCGGACCCTGAGATTTTTGAAAAAACGAGGTTTAAGGAAGACGATGTCAAAAGCCGGATGCATGAAACGGCTTATTTAAATCCGGCTCTTACGATTATTTACGAAGACCGCAGGGGGGATGAGACGGAACATATTGAATATCATGAACCGGACGGGATTATCGGGTTTGTGAAGGATTTAAACCGCAAAAATGAGACTATTCATGATGTGGTATATTTTAAAGGAGAATCGGACGGGATTACCGTGGAGACCGCTTTTCAGTATACGAATGAATTTCATGAAAATATCATGGGATTTTGCAATAATATTTACAATGCGGAAGGCGGTACGCATATTACGGGGTTTAAGACGATTTTTACGACGGTCATCAACCAGTATGCAAGGGAGCTTGGGATTTTAAAAGAAAAGGATGCCAATTTTACCGGAACCGATGTCCGAAACGGGATGACGGCAGTTGTATCGATTAAGCATCCGGACCCGCGCTTTGAAGGGCAGACAAAGACGAAGCTGGATAATCAGGACGCCTCCCGCGCTGTGGCGAAAATTGCGAGCGAGGAAATCCAGCTTTATTTTGATAAAAACCTGGAGTCTTTAAAAGCGGTCATAAGCTGTGCGGAAAAGGCGGCAAAGATTCGAAAGACGGAGGAAAAAGCGAAGACGAATCTTCTGGCAAAGCAGAAATTTTCCTTTGATTCGAATGGAAAGCTGGCAAACTGCGAATCCAGGGAGGCGGAAAAATGCGAGATTTTTATTGTCGAGGGAGATTCCGCGGGAGGCTCTGCCAAGATGGCCAGAAACCGCATGTATCAGGCGATTATGCCAATCCGGGGCAAGATTTTGAATGTGGAAAAGGCGAGTATCGATAAGGTGCTTGCCAATGCTGAGATTAAGACGATGATTAATGCGTTCGGCTGCGGATTTTCGGAAGGATACGGCAATGATTTTGATATCAAAAAATTAAGATATGACAAGATTATTATTATGGCGGATGCGGATGTGGACGGCGCGCATATTTCCACGCTGCTGTTAACGCTTTTTTACCGCTTTATGCCGGAGCTGATTTTTGAGGGGCATGTTTATATCGCCATGCCGCCGTTATATAAGGCGATTCCGGGTAAAGGCGAGGAAGAGTATCTGTATGACGAGGAGGCGTTAAAGAAATACCGCAAAAGGCACAAAGGCCCGTTTACCCTGCAAAGGTACAAAGGTCTTGGCGAAATGGACGCGGACCAGCTGTGGGAGACGACGCTAGACCCTGAGACAAGGATGTTAAAAAAAGTAGAAATCGAAGACGGGCGCATGGCGTCCGAGGTGACGGAGATGCTGATGGGCAACGATGTACCGCCGCGCAGGGCATTTATTTATGAACATGCCAGGGATGCGGAGCTTGATATTTAAAAAGATTTGCACAGCCTGGCGAAATGGCAAAGCTGTGCTGCAAAAATAAAACGAAAGGAGGGATTTTCGATGCAGGATGACGATGAGCGCCTGATTCGGACGGAATATTCCGAAATCATGCAGAAATCTTATATCGATTATGCCATGAGCGTCATTATCGCAAGAGCGCTGCCGGATATCCGGGACGGCTTAAAGCCGGTGCAGCGGAGGACGCTTTATGATATGTATGAGCTTGGCATCCGCTATGACAGGCCGTACCGGAAGTGCGCGCGTATTGTGGGCGATACGATGGGTAAATATCACCCGCACGGAGACAGCTCTATTTACGATGCTCTGGTCGTGATGGCGCAGGATTTTAAAAAAGGGCTGCCGCTTGTGGACGGGCACGGGAATTTCGGCTCGATAGAAGGCGACGGGGCTGCCGCGATGCGTTACACGGAGGCCAGGCTTGAAAAAATTACCCAGGAGGCTTATCTGGCAGACCTGGATAAGGATGTCGTGGATTTTGTGCCGAATTTTGACGAAACAGATAAAGAACCGGGGGTGCTGCCGGTCAAGGTGCCGAATATTCTCATTAACGGCGCGGAAGGCATAGCCGTGGGCATGGCGACGAGCATTCCGCCGCATAATTTCGGCGAAGTCATCGACGGGGTGATTGCTTATATGAAAAACCCGGAAATCAATACCGCGCAGATGATGGAGTATATCAAAGGGCCGGATTTTCCGACAGGCGGCATTGTGACCAATCAGGACGAGCTGCAGGCTGTCTATGCGACCGGAACGGGAAAAATCAAAGTCCGGGGCAGAGTGGAGGTGGAAAAAGGAAAAGGAGGCAGAGACCGCCTGGTCATCACGGAGATTCCGTATCCGATGATTGGAGCAAATATCGGCAAGTTTTTAAACGATGTATTCGCGCTTGTGGAAACAAAGAAAACAAATGATATCGTGGACATTTCCAACCAGTCCTCCAAAGAAGGCATCCGCATTGTGCTCGAGCTAAGGCGCGGGGCGGACACGGAAAACCTGTGCAGCCTTTTGTACCATAAGACAAAATTAGAAGATACCTTTGGCGTCAACATGCTTTCGGTGGCGGACGGCAAGCCGGAAACCATGGGAATCGTGCCGGTTATCCGCCATCATGTGCAGTTTCAGTACGAGATTGCCACAAGAAAATATACAACGCTTCTTCATAAGGAACAGGAAAAGAAAGAAATCCAGGAAGGGCTGATACGCGCCTGCGATGTCATAGATTTAATTATTGAAATCCTGCGCGGCAGCAAAAATATCAAAGAAGCGAAAAAATGCCTGATTCACGGCGATACGGGCAATATTAAATTCCGAAGCGAAAAATCCAGAAAACAGGCGCAGAAGCTGGATTTTACCGAGCGCCAGGCGACAGCGATTTTAGAAATGCGCCTCTACCGCTTAATCGGACTGGAAATCGAAGCGCTGTTAAAGGAGCACGAGGAGACACTGCGCAAAATTGCCCTGTACGAAGATATTTTATCCAACCGGGAATCGATGAAAAAGGTGATAATCAAAGAACTGCGGGCATTTAAAAAGGAATATGCCAGACCGAGGCGCACCACGATTACGAATATCGCTCAGACAGCTTATGTGGAAAAACAGATAGAAGAAAAGGATGTGGCAGTGCTCATTGACCGCTTCCATTATGCAAGGACGATTGACGCCGCGCAGTATGAGCGAAACAAAGAGGCGGCTGACAGCGAAAGTATAGCTGTATTTTTATGTAAAAATACAGACCGTATCTGTATCTTTACCGATAAGGGACAGCTTCATATGATGAAGGTTTTAGACCTGCCATACGGAAGATTCCGCGACAAAGGCCAGCCGATTGATAACGTCAGCAATTATGACAGCAGCACGGAAGAGTGCCTGTATCTGGTTCCGTTAAGCAGTATTATGCAGCGGAAGATTTTATTCGGTACGGCGTCCGGCATGATTAAGCTGGTGGCAGGAAAAGAATTCGACGTATCCAAACGCACAACGGCGGCTACGAAGTTATCGCCGGGCGATAAAGTCATCTTTGTCAGGGCAGCCGGGCCGGAAACGGCAGAGGCCTCAGAAGAAACCCTGAATGCAGCGATGCAGCCGGGCGGCGGTCAACCGGAAATAATACCGCTGGAGGAAAATCAAAACGCAGCGATGCAGCCGGGCGGCATTCAGCTGAAAACGACGCCTCTGGAGGATGCCTGGAATGCAGCGATGCAGCCAGGCGGTGATCATGCAGAAATGACGCCTCTGGAGAGAGCACTGGAAGCGATGCAGAAGGGCAGTCATGCAGCCGGAATGCCGAAAGCCCTGAAAACAGATGCACAAAATGCCAGCATCCGGACAGCAGAGGCGCCAGAAGATATGCTGAAAACAGGCGCAGTGCAAAAAGGCAGCATCCAGACCGCAGAAGTGCCGGCGGAAGGCCCGGGCCTGAAAGCCGCACAGCCGCAGAAAGGGCGCAGCACACTGGTTATGCAGTCAGAGAAGGGGATGTTTCTTCGAATTGAAACAGAATCAATACCGGAAAAGAAAAAATCAGCGATTGGCGTGCGCGGCATGCGCCTTGCAGAAAACGACCGGCTGACGCATATGTATCTGCTGGACGAAGACGATGAAATGACAGTAGCTGATTATGAGCCGGCAAAAGTCGTGTTAAACAGGCTGCATATCGGCACCAGAGATACAAAGGGCGTGAACAGGCAGCGGGGATAATCCGGTGTCATAAGATGCCGGACATGGAAAAGGGGCATCAGCGGAATGCATCCGCGTTATAAGATGACAGGCATGGAAAAAGCATCTGCTGATATATGTCCGGCATGGCAGAAGCGGTCTGTACATGCAGGTTCGGATACAGGGACAGAGAGGGTAAGAGAAATATGGAGCAGGTAACGCTGAAAATAAAGTACCATTCCAGTGAAATTGAAAAACTGGATTATGTAGACGGCAAAAGTGACTGGATTGATTTACGGAGCGCAGAAAATGTAACAATGAAAAAAGGGGAATTCCGCCTCATCAGCCTGGGTGTTTCCATTCAGCTGCCGAAAGGGTATGAGGCAGTGTCGGTGCCGCGCAGTTCTACATTCAAAAATTTCGGGATTATTCAGACTAATCATATGGGAGTCATTGATGAAACGTACTGCGGCGATAACGATGTATGGATGATGCCCGCATATGCGCTTCGGGATACGCAGATTAAAGTAAATGACAGAATCTGCCAGTTCCGCATACAAAAGCATCAGCCGCGGATTGTTTTTGAGGAAGTAAACGGGCTTGGCAACCCGGACCGCGGAGGTATTGGAAGTACGGGAAGGCAGTAAGGATGAACAGTTCAGACTAGGGAAAGACATTGTGGCTCTGCGGACGCCGGTTAGTTTATCGAAATAGGAGAGTGTATGGCGAAGGATGTGACGCCTGCATCCAGATTGTAACCGGAAAAATAGTGGAAAAGAAAACGATGAAAGACCGTTACGTATAAAAAACAGACGTTCAGGCTGGTGATGTCATCCTGACAATGAAAGAGGCTGCTGCATGAAGCAAAATTGTACTTCGTGCGGCAGTCCCTTTTTGTATGTATCGGTACTTTCTGTTCTATTTCTGCTTTATAATTAACTTATTTTTTGTTTGTGAATCTATATATAGTTTATAAACAAAAGGATTTTTATTCTTAATTTAGAACATTTTAATAAAAACGCTAGGTGAAAATTATGCGGTATGTAGAAAACGTTTGGATTAGAAGTATTTGATTGACTATTTATATTAACCTATGTATAATTAATTTAGCTTATAAAGTTAATAAAATTTAGTCTGAGGCGGAGAAAAGTAAACCGGAACATTTGCATCATTACTTTTATGTTTGTGCCGTTAGCGCTTTTGAAAAAGAAGACGGACTGTTTTAATTATGGAAAGGGGTGCAGGGATGAAAATCAAACCGGATAATGAAAAATTATCTTATACAGGCAGAATCGACTGGAGCAGAAAGGACGAGCCTGTTTTTGTATTTCCGTGTACGAGTGTATGTATGCGCTTTACAGGAAATACGCTGAAAATACATGTAAAAAACCGCCAGGCATACTGGGATAATTATCTGGGGTGTATTCTGGATGGAAAGCAGACGGCGCTGCTGCTGCCGCAGGACGGGGAGGCTGTTTTGGTTATTCCTGTGGAGAAGAAAGGAATCCGGGAGCATGAGGCTTTGATTTTTAAAAGACAGGATTCCTGCCACGAGGTCAGCTTTCTGGGCGCAGAGCTTGCAGACGGCGCGCTTCTTTTGGACGCGCCGAAAAAGCCGGAGCGAAAAATCGAGGTATACGGGGATTCGGTGTCTGCAGGGGAAGTATCGGAAGCGGTGGATTACACAGGACGCGAAGACCCGCAGCATAACGGGGAATATTCCAACAGCTGGTATTCTTATGCCTGGATGACAGCCCGATTATTAAACGCGCAGATTCATGATACTGCGCAGGGAGGAATCGCGCTGCTGGATAAAACCGGGTGGTTCTGCGAGCCGGAATATAAAGGGATGGAAACGGTCTGGGATAAGGTACGGTATTATCCTGAGTTCGGAGAGCCGAAGGCATGGGATTTTAAACAGTATACGCCGCAGGCCGTGATTGTCGCAGTCGGCCAGAATGACAGTCATCCGGATGATTATATGAAGGAAGATTATTCCGGGGAGAAAGCAGAAACGTGGAGGCGGCATTACCGGATGTTTTTGGAAAAGCTGCGCGGGAAATACCCGAAGGCGCATATCATATGCTGCACGACGCTTCTCTGCCATGACCGCGCATGGGACGATGCGATTGGCCAGGCTGTGCGCGATATGGGAGATGATAAAATTACCCAGTATTTATTTCAGCGTAACGGCAGGGGCACGCCCGGACATCTGCGGATACCGGAGGCGGAGGAAATGGCCAGAGAGCTTTCGGCTTATATCAGCAGTCTGAATATAGAAGGGTGGAAATAAATGATGCAGATAAAAACGATGCAGATAAATGATGCGAGACTGAAAAACTGTATGAAAAGGGCACAGAAAGGGGAGGCGCTGACAATCGGATTTTTCGGAGGCTCGATTACACAGGGGTGCGCGGCCTCGGTGCATGAAAGGTGTTATGCTTACCGCGTGTTTGAATGGTGGAAGCAGGCGTTTCCGAAGGCGGAGTTTTCTTATGTGAACGGCGGCATTGGAGGGACGGATTCTCATTTCGGCGTTTCCAGAGTCTGGCAGGACCTGCTGATGTATCAGCCGGATGTGGTCATACTGGATTTCAGCGTAAATGATATGACCGATGACCCTGGCAGGACGGAGGAATTTTTTAAGGAAACATACGAAGGGCTTGTGCGCAGAATTTTAACAGCCAGAACCAGTCCGGCGCTATTGATTTTGAATAACGTCTGTTATGCCACAGGAGAAAATATCCAGAAAGCTCATAATCAGATAGGGGACTGGTACGGGATTAAGCATGTCAGCATGAAGGATACGCTGTATGCAGGGATACAGGCAGGAACGTATACGATGCAGGAGCTGACGCAGGACGGCCTGCATCCGAATGACAGAGGGCATGAGCTGGCTGCGGCGCAGATTACGGCGCTGCTTGAGGAGACAAGGCTTTCTGTTATGGATATGTCAGAGGAGGAAAGCGAAGGCGAAATCCCCCGTCCGGTGACGGCGAATGCGTATGAAAACGCCAGAAGGCTTACGAGCCGGGAAACGGAGCCGTATCTTTTTGGCTTTCACACGGATACGCGCGAGAAAACCGGGCATCTGGACCTTTTTAAAAACGGCTGGAGCGGAAAAAAACCGGGAGAGCGGATTCTGTTCGAAGAAACGGCCTCCTGCATCGCCATACAGTACCGCAAGTCCGTCGCAAAGCCCGCGCTTCGGGCAAAGGCCGTGCTGGACGGGGATGAATCCCATGCATGGATTCTGGACGGCAGTTTTGACGAAGACTGGGGCGACAGTGCGCAGATTACGATGATTTTACATCACGGGGAGAAGAAAATGCACCGGGTAGAAATCGAAATTTTAGATGACGGCCTCGATGAGGAAACAGCGGTTCCCTTTTATCTGATGGCTCTGATTGCAGCATAGGGTTTTAGAAAGGATGGTATGATGGGATTTTCAAATGATTTTGTATGGGGCGCGGCGACAAGCGCTTATCAGATTGAAGGAGCGGTTAAGGAAGATGGCAAAGGCGAGCATATATGGGATGTATATGCAGGGCAGGCAGGCCATATCTATGAAGGGCACAGCGGACAGACGGCCTGTGACCATTATCACAGATTCCGCGAAGACGTGGCCATGATGAAGGAAATCGGACTCAAAGCTTACCGGTTTTCGACGGACTGGTCAAGGGTGCTTCCGCAGGGCTTCGGCGCTGTGAATGAAAAAGGAATCGCATTTTATGACGCTTTGATTGACGAGCTTTTAAAAAACGGGATTGAGCCTTATATTACGCTCTATCACTGGGAGCTTCCGTATGAGATTTATAAAAGGGGCGGATGGATGAATCCTGAGATTACAGAGTGGTTCGGCGCGTATGCCAGGCTGATTGCCGAAAGGTTCAGCGACCGGGTCAGCCATTTCTTTACACTGAATGAACCGCAGTGCTTTGTGGGGCTGGGATTTCTGACCGGGGAGCATGCGCCGGGATTAAAGGCGCCGCTCCGGGATACGTTTGAGATGGCGCACAATGCATTAAAGGCGCACGGAAGAGCCGTGCAGATGCTGCGCCAGTATGGGAAACAGAAGCTGACTATCGGTTATGCGCCTACCTGCGGCATGTGCTATCCTAAGACACAAAAGCCGGAGGATATCGAAGCAGCAAGACAGGCGCTGTTTTCCATGAACCCGGATGACAGAAACTGGACATGGAATGTAGCGTGGTGGTCGGACCCGGTACTGCTCGGGCATTATCCAAAGGAGGGGCTTGCGCGTTATGAGGAATATCTTCCGAATATTACAGACGATGACATGAAGCTGATTTCAGAGCCGATTGATGTGTACGGACAGAATATTTACAATGGAAGATGCATCCAGATGGGAAGCGACGGAAAGCCGGAGGAAGTAAAGCGCTATGAAGGTTTTCCAAGAACAGCGAATCACTGGCCTATAACGCCGGAGGCTTTGTACTGGGGACCGAAGTTTTTGTATGAGCGCTACCAAAAGCCGCTTTATATTACAGAAAACGGATTATCCTGCCATGATACGGTATCCTTAGACGGAAACGTACATGACCCTGACCGGATAGATTTTCTGGCAAGGTATCTGCATGAGCTGAAGCGGGCAGCGCAGGAAACTGATATCAGGGGATATTTTCAATGGTCCCTGATGGATAATTTTGAATGGGCAAGAGGATATTCCGAGCGTTTCGGACTGGTTTATGTGGATTTTCAGACGCAGAAAAGGCTGATGAAGGACTCTGCATACTGGTACCGCGATGTGATTCGGGAAAATGGAGAAAATTTATAAGCATCAGGAAACAGCGGGACATCTGCGGCGCGGATGTCCCGCTGTTTTGCCTGTTCGGAAAGCAACCGTAACTATTTGATAAATAGTATTGTAAAAATCTGATTTTTCTTCTGTGAAAGTATCTGTTGTAAAAAAAATAGTGCAAAATACCTTTAAAAAGCATGGTATTAGAAAGGCCGTCCGTTTTTGTATAATATTTTACATAAAAAGGAGGCTGAGAGAAATATGAAAAAGAAAAAAGAAAAAGCGGCAAAAGTCCCGTTTTCCTGGAATCTCATGTGGAAACAGCGGTATCTGCTGCTGATGTCAGTCCCGTTCGTTGTCTGGCTCATTATCTTTAAGTATGTGCCGCTATGGGGATGGACGATGGCATTTCAGGAAGTAAAGCCGGGTACGTTTGCGCTGCCGGTCTGGGAGAGAAAGTTTGTCGGATTTGATAACTTTATCAAGGCATTTACAGACCGCCTGTTTCTGCAGACGATGATTAACACGATTGGCATCAGTATTCTCGGCATTGCGATAGGAACGCTGACATCCATTATCTTTGCCCTGATACTCAATGAGCTGTGCTTTACCAGATTTAAAAAAATCACGCAGACCGTATCTTATCTGCCGCACTTTGTATCCTGGGTTATCATTGCCAGTATTGCAAAAATGCTCTTTAATGACGGCGGCGCCTTCGATACGATGCTCGGTGCAAAGCTGCATCTAATGTCCACAAACAGTCCGGTATTCTGGTTTGTGGTCTGCCTGATTGATGTCTGGAAGGAGATGGGCTGGAATGCCATTATTTATCTTTCCGCCATGGCAGGGATTGACCAGGGGCTTTATGAGGCGGCAAAGGTGGACGGAGCGAACCGTTTCCAGAGAATCTGGCATGTCACGCTTCCGTGCATTAAGCCTACGGCTATTGTGCTTTTAATTATGAGCATCGGCTCGGCGCTGAATGTAGGCATGGAACGCCAGATGCTTTTAAGCAACAGTATTGTACAGGACCACGCAATGGTTCTTTCCTGGTTTGCTTATGTCCGCGGTATCGGCAGCAATAACTACGGGCTTGGTACGGCAATCGGCGTATTCCAGTCTGTCGTCGGCGTTATCCTGCTGTTTATCGCAAACAAGGTGGCAGGTATGATGGGCGAAAGCAAACTTGTATAGGAGGAAAGAAAATGGATAGCAAAGATTTGAAAGTAAAAAGTACAAAAAGCGAGAAAGCTTTTGACTATGTGCTGCTCGTATTCTGTCTGTTCCTCATAGTGATTACGGTGTATCCGTTTTTGAATGTACTGGCAATTTCGCTCAATGACTCCATGGATACGATGCGGAATGTAAATTTCATTATTCCGAGGAAATTTACGCTGAGCAACTATACATACATATTCAGGGAAAACAATCTCGGCGGCGCGTTTGTGATGTCGGTTGTTAAGACCGTTGTGGGAGTGGTCTTAGGCGTAATCTGCACATCGATGCTTGCATACGTGCTCAGCAGAAAGGATTTTTATTTTAATAAGTTTTTTACCATTATATTTATTATCACCATGTATGTAAGCGGCGGCATGATTCCGGAATACCTTCTGCTGACAAGGACGCTGAAGCTGGGAAATAACTTCTGGGTATACATTATCCCGGGCATTATCTGGGTGTACAATGTCATACTGATGCGTTCCTTTATCGAAGGACTGCCGATTGCGCTCCAGGAGGCGGCGAAGCTCGACGGGGCAAACGATTTTACCATCTGGTACAAGGTAATCCTGCCGTTATGTACACCGTCGCTTGCAACCGTTGCGCTGTTTATCGCAGTCGGGCAGTGGAATTCGTTTATGGATACATATCTGTATGCAAGAGACCTTCCTACGCTGCAGTACGTGCTGTATGAGATTATGGAACAGGCGACGATTCAGATAGACCCGCATGCGGTATCTTCCCAGATGACCAATGCCGTATCGCCGATGTCGGTGCGCATGGCTATTACAATTGTTGCAACTGTGCCGATTCTGGTGGTGTATCCGTTCCTGCAAAAATACTTTGTAGGCGGCATGACGCTTGGCGCGGTGAAGGATTGATTTATGAATAAGAAAAATGTGAAGGAGTGAAGTTTAATATGAAAAAGAAAAAAATAATGGCAGTGCTGCTTGCAGCGGTACTTGCAGCAGGTTCAATGGCTGGCTGCGGAAGCGGGGATGATTCGAAAGATTCCGGCAGTTCTTCCGGTTCCGAAAGTGAAGGCGGTACAGATGAAGGCGGCGTGACTACGCTGACATTTTATAACGCCGATTTAACCGAAGACGACCCATGGACAGACCCGGTGGCAGAGAAGCTGACAGAGGCTACCGGTGTAAAGCTGGATGTGGACCATCCGGTCGGAGAGGATAAGCAGAAAATATCCCTTATGATAGCGGAACAGAACTTCCCGGATATGATTTATGCAAAAGGCGATGCCGGAAGCCTGATTGATGCCGGAGCCTTAATTGACATGACAGACCTGATAGAAGAATACGGCCCGAATATCAAAAAGATGTACGGCGATGAGTTTGACAAGCTGAAATATTCTAAGGACGACCCTTCGATTTACCAGCTGTCATCGTATCAGATGGGCGGTACGAAATATGAGGATTCCGGTACGGCACAGGTCCAGTTTGATTTCCTGAAGGAAAATAATTACAAGGTACCGGAATCTTTGGATGAATTTGAACAGATGCTGAAGGACTACCTTGCAGCGCACCCGAAGACAGACGACGGCATGGATACGATTGGCATTTCCCTTTCCGCATCGGACTGGCACTGGATGATTACGCTTGGAAATCCGTCGGGGTATATTGCGGAAGGCGCGCCGGATAACGGACAGTGGCTGATTGATGAAAATTACAATGCGACTTATAAATTTACGTCTCCTAAAATCCGCGAATATTTTAAATGGCTCAATAAGATGTACAACGAGGGCATTTTAGACCCGGAATTCGCGACACAGACACATGATGATTATATTGCCAAGATTTCCTCCGGGCGTGTTGTCGCTTTGTTTGATACGCTGTGGGATTACCAGGACGGCGAGAAAATATTAAAAGCAGATAAAAAACTTGGAAAGACTTACTGCGGCATTCCGCTGTCCATGGATAAGGATACGAAAGTGCCTACGATGATGTATCAGGGCCTTCCGACCGGGCAGGGCGTGGGAATTACAACCGCATGCGAAAACCCGGAGGCAGCGATTAAATACCTGGATTATATCTGCTCGGATGAAGGACAGGTGCTGGTAAACTGGGGGATTGAAGGTACCAATTATAAGATTGATGAAAACGGACACCGTTACCGCGAGCAGGAGGAAATTACGGCTTCGAAGGAAGATAAGAATTATAAGAAGACAACCGGTGTCGGATTCCACTCTTATCCGTTCCCTGCCTACGGGGTTGGCGTTACGGATTCTACAGGGAGCACTTATACTACGGACAGCAAGGATACTGTTATTGCAGAGTATAACGAAGAGCAGAGGGCAGCCTGCGAGGCTTGGAACGCGGAGCTTTTGCTGGATATTTTCCCGCAGCAGGATGAATTTGAGACGCCGGCTTATTCTCCGGTATGGGCAATGTCTAAGCCGATAGAGTTTGATGAAATCGGCAATAAGCTGGATGAGATTGCACAGCCGTCACTGATTTCCTGTGTGATGGCTAAGGAAGGGGATTTTGATGCGGAGTATGATAAGATGATTTCTGAGCTGGAAGGTTCCGGGATGAAAGATGCGGAACAGATGCTGACGGAGATTGTGAAAGATAAGGCGGCAGCGGCTGAATAAGAGAAGTATGGAAAAAAGCAGGCCTTTTCCTGGAATTTTGGGGAGAGGGGCTGCTTTTTTTGAATGGCTGCTGATGGGGGGTAGGTTGTTTCTGACGGGACGCCGGACGGGGAAATTTTTTCCTTCTGATGTTCCGCTTCCAAAAAGCAGGAAGTTCTAAGTTTTCTGCGCGGAGGCTGTGGCTGCGGACGGACCGGCGCCTGATGCCCTGGCGTTACTGGCAGCT
>CANDJC010000122.1 GCA_947384955.1 uncultured Eubacterium sp.
CGCCCTGGCTTTCTGCCAGCAGCTACCGGTGCCGCTTCGGCTTCGCCGCCTGGTTTTTGGGCAGAATACTAAGGGATTCTAAACATTCTTCCAATGCCGCGGAAAAACCTGGCAAATCCCCTCTCCCGGCTGGCTGATGGGAAGTGTTACGTGAGTGATGCGTGAAATAGAAATTTCTTTTTAAAAATTTTCAGTTATGTATGTTTTGGTTTATTTCAATTTTGGCGGCAAAAGCGGCAGCAAATTATTATAGAGGGTTTTTAATTTTCCCTGAGTTCTAATACTGCCTGAATCATGGCTGCTGCGATTTCTTGCTGACGGGGAGATGAGCTTTCCCAAAGTTTTGTCAGTTCGTGTATTTTGCTGACTTCGTTATCTGTCAGTGCATCCTGCAGCAGATAATCGGGAGAGATTTTCAGTGCATTGCAAATATTGATAAATACAGGCAGACTGGGAATTTTTGTCCCGCCTTCAATCTGCCGGAGATAGGTTGCGTTAATATGGCATAGTTCCGAGAGTCTGTCCGCCGTAAGTCCCCGGTCTTTCCTCGCCATGTTAATACGTCTGCCTAATCCTTTGCTTTCCATAATGTTCACCCATTTCATAAGCTGTTAGAATTAATTCTGTTCGCTTTTAGACTACATCACACTTAAGGATTGCAATAGATTCTAAAAGACGATATATTATAAGCTGTTAGACTATAAATTATGAAAGGAGACAGAAAAATGGAACTGAATTATTTTAGAGACAGGCTTTTTGATTTACTGAACGACAGTGAGGAGATGGGGATTGCTGACCTGAATGCAGACGAGCAAAACAGCCTGTTTACTGTCAGAACAGAGGACGGGAATATATTCGAAATCGTATGCCGGCAGGCAGCGAAAAGGGAATGGAAAGCGTCCAGTGCTTTTCACGTAAAGCTTTATGAAAACCAGCCGGGTGACGGGAAGGGGTGCTGGCCGCCTGGAGGATGCGTAACAGGAAGCGGCACGGGATTCCTGGGACATTGGAGGAATGTTTAGAAGCCCTTGGCATTCTGCTCAACAGCCAGGCGGCGAAGCCGAAGCGGCACCTTTAGCTGCTGGCTGCAGGCCAGGGCGAACCAGGTGCCGCGACCGTCCGGTACCACAGTCTGAATGCAGAATGCCTAGGGATTCTTAACATTCCGGAGCCGGAGCAGGAATCCCGTGCTGCTTCCTGTTACGCATCCTCCAGGCGGCCAGCACCCCTTCCCGTCACCCGGCGTCCGTTCAGCCACTCCCCTCCCCCAGCACCCCTAAAACAAAACATTTGTTTTTTTTATAAAGATGTGTTAAAATCCACTATATATTTCAAAAAGGGAGAATACACAATGCCAGATTTAAACATTGACCGAATTAACGAACTGTATCACAAATCAAAGGCAGAAGGTCTTACAGATGCAGAGAAAAAAGAACAGCAGATGCTGCGCAGCCAGTATGCAGCATCCATACGAAACAGCCTGCGCAGCCAGCTGAATAACATAGATATGCAAATGGAAGACGGAACGGTAGTAAATCTCGGAGAGAAATACGCCGGCAGGAAACGGCAGGATGACTGATGAGAAATACCAGAAATCAGATTCGAAAGCAGTATCAGGAAATAAGGTCTGCCATGCCGTCTTCTCTGGCGGAACAGTTATCCGAACAGATTTCCCAAAAGGTTCTTATGTGGGATGTGTATCAGAAAGCAGGCGCGGTGTTTTGTTATTATCCGCTTGGAAACGAGGTTTCCCTGATGCCTGTGATAAAAGATGCGCTCCAAAAAGGAAAGAGGCTGGCATTTCCAAAGGTTTCAGGAAACAGCATGCGGTTTTATGAGGTCACGGATTTGCGGGATTTCTGCGAGGGCAGTTTTCATGTGATGGAGCCGGATACGGAAAGAACGAAGCCTGCGGAATGGGAACCGGAGCTTTGTTTTGTACCCGGGACAGCATTTGACCGTCTGGGCGGGCGTTTTGGGTATGGAAAGGGATATTATGACCGGTATTTTGCTGCTAAAAGCTGCGGCTGTCTGGCTGGATGCGCGTATGAATGCCAGACCGCGGACAGGCTTTGTACGGATACATGGGATATCAGGATGAATTATCTGATTACGGAAAACGGGATTTTTATGACTTAGTGAATAATGAAAAAAGAAACGAGTACCCCGCCTGAGCCGGAAGGCTGTACGGTTAAAAACTCATTTCTTGTTCTGATTATTAGAATAGAAAGGGAAAAAGTCAGGAGAAATGCATCAGGGAATTGATTTAGATATTAATTTAGATAAAATAGATATCAATGCGGAATCGCCCGCAGAAGAACCGGCCAGACAGTATTATTTCATGGCGAAGTGCAGGGAGCGGGTCAGGGAGTTTGAGAGGGAAACCGGACGCCGGCCGATAGCCTGTGTAACTACATTCGGCTGTCAGATGAATGCCAGGGATTCGGAAAAGCTGTCCGGGATTTTAGAAGCAGCCGGGTATCTGCTTACGGATTCGGAAGAGGCAGATTTTGTGATTTATAATACCTGTACAGTCCGGGAAAACGCGAATAACAAAGTATACGGCAGGCTCGGGTATCTGCACAGCCTGAAAAAAAAGCAGCCGTCTATGCGGATTGCGCTGTGCGGCTGTATGATGCAGGAAGAGGAAGCGGTTGAAAAATTAAAAAAGAGCTACCGGTTTGTGGACCTGATATTCGGAACTCACAATATTTATAAATTTGCGGAGCTGTTAGCGCAGATGTATGCGTCGGATAAAATGGTTGTGGATATCTGGCAGGGGACGCAGCGGATTGTGGAAGAGCTGCCGGCGGAGCGGAAGTTTCCGTTTAAGTCGGGGGTCAATATTATGTTCGGATGCAATAATTTCTGCAGCTACTGTATTGTGCCTTATGTACGGGGCAGGGAGAGGAGCCGCGAGCCGGAGGATATCTTAAGGGAAATCGGGCGCCTTGCATCTGACGGAGTGGCAGAAATCATGCTGCTTGGGCAGAATGTGAATTCCTATGGGAAAACGCTAAAGACCCCGGTTACATTTGCAAAGCTGCTTCAGGAGGCAGAAAAAACGGACGGTATCCGGCGCATCCGGTTTATGACTTCGCATCCGAAAGATTTGTCAGACGAGCTGATAGATGTCATGAAGCATTCCAAAAAAATCTGCCGTCATCTGCATCTGCCCCTGCAGTCGGGAAGCTCCCGCATTCTGAAGGCGATGAACCGCCAGTATACGAAAGAATCGTATCTAAAGCTGATAGATAAAATAAGGGCGGCGGTACCGGGGATTGCCATTACAACGGACATTATTACAGGTTTTCCGGGAGAGACGGAGGAAGATTTCCTGGAGACGATGGATGTGGTGAAAAAAGTAAGGTTTGATTCCGCGTTTACCTTTATTTATTCAAAACGGAGCGGGACGCCCGCGGCATCGATGGAAAATCAGGTTCCGCCTGAAATCGTCAAAGACCGTTTTGACCGTCTGCTGAAGGAGGTTCAGGATATCGCTGCGCACAAAGCGCAGGAGCTTGTGGGAACCACGCAGACTGTCCTGGTAGAAAGTGTCAACGACCATGATGCTTCCATGGTGACTGGCAAAATGGATAATAATGCGGTCGTGCATCTGAAAGGAACGCCGGACCTGACTGGCAGATTTGTAACCGTCCGGCTGGAAGAATGCAAGGGATTTTATTATTATGGAACGGTCATTACAGATGATACAGCCGCACAATGACAGAAAAAGAATTGCAAAGCCGGACCTGCTGCTGCTTTTGGCTTTGCTGTTTCTTGGCACCGCAGGCCTTTTTGCCGTGCGCATGCTGCAAAATCAAAACGGAGCAGCTGTGCGGATTACGGCAGGAGGGAAGGTATACGGCACGTATGCGCTTTCGCAGGAAACAGAAATCCCGATTCAGGCCAAAAAGGGCGGGCCGGTTACGAATGTGCTGAAGATTTCAAAGAATCAGGCAAAGATGATAGAAGCAGACTGTCCGGACGGGCTGTGCATGCATCAGAGAGCGGTTTCAAAGCGGGGGGAAACGATAGTATGCCTGCCAAACGAGGTCGTTGTGGAAGTGACCGGGGATGAAGCAGGGGCACTGGATTCTGTTTCCAGGTAAATCAGTCCGGCGGAAAGGGAGTCTGATTATGAAAAGAACGGCATACGGCGGCCTGTTTTTAGCGCTTGCACTGATATGCAGTTATATTGAATCACTGATTCCGTTTTATTTCGGAATTCCCGGCGTGAAACTGGGACTTACAAATATAGTGGTAATTTTAGCGCTTTATTATATAGGAACAAAGAGCGCGTTTCTGATTTCTATGCTGCGTATCCTGCTTGCCGGGTTATTGTTTGGGAATATGTTTAGTATTTTGTATAGTCTGGCCGGAGGCATGCTTAGTTTTCTGTGCATGGCGCTGCTGAAAAAAAGCGGCAGATTTAAAATCATTTCGATTAGTGCGGCCGGAGGCGCCGTGCACAACCTAGGGCAGATTACCGTGGCGGCTGCGACGGTGGAAAACAGGAACCTGTTTTTTTATTATCCGGTGCTTTTCCTGGCAGGTGTCATTACCGGCATCCTAATCGGAACAGCGGCACAGGAAATTCTGCTGCGCCTTCCGCCAGACAGCATGAAGAAGGAGAAATTATGATATCCTACATACAGGGCAGGTTAGCCGATATGGAAAAAGACAGTATCGTCATCGATGTATCCGGCATTGGCTGGCACGTGTTTGTGCCCGGGCAGGTGTTAGACCGCCTGCCGGCGATGGGACAGCAGGTAAAAATCTACACGTGGCTGCAGGTGCGGGAAGATGCCATGACGCTTTACGGGTTTTTGTCTAAGGATGAGCTGAATATTTTTAAAATGCTTTTGGGCGTAAGCGGTGTCGGGCCCAAAAATGCGCTTGCGGTTTTATCTGTTATGAGTACGGACGACCTGCGTTTTGCCATTTTAGGAGATGATTCCAAAACCATTGCAAAGACGCCCGGCATCGGGGTCAAGACGGCAAAAAGGCTGATTCTGGAGCTGAAAGATAAAATTTCTCTGGAAGACGCTTTTGAGCAGAAAATGGCAAATCTTAGCAGTGAGGATGAAACGCCTGATGCATCCGGCGTGAAGGCCGAGGCGGTGATGGCGCTGACAGCGTTAGGATACAGTTCCGCGGAGGCATTCCGCGCGTTAGACGGGATTGAAATCACGCTGGATATGGAAACAGAGCAGCTGCTGAAGCTGGCATTGAAAAATATGGCGATTGTTTAGCGAATAATGAAAATCAGGAAAGGACAGGCTCAGCATGGAAAAACGGGTTATTTCCACACAAATCCAGGAGGAAGACATTGCGGTGGAAAAGAGTCTGCGCCCTCAGACCCTGGATGAATATATCGGGCAGGAGAAGGCAAAGAAAAATCTGAAGGTCTATATCGAGGCGGCAAAGCAGCGGAACGAATCTTTAGACCATGTGCTTTTTTTCGGGCCCCCGGGTCTTGGAAAGACCACCTTATCGGGCATTATTGCAAATGAAATGGGCACGCATATGAAAATCACCTCCGGCCCGGCGATTGGAAAACCGGGAGAAATGGCTGCGATTTTAAGCGGCTTGCAGGAGGGGGATATTTTATTTGTCGATGAAATTCACCGCTTAAACCGGCAGGTGGAAGAGGTATTATATCCGGCAATGGAAGATTATGCGATTGATATTATGATTGGGAAAGGCGCTACGGCGCGCTCGATTCGTCTGGACCTGCCGCATTTTACACTGGTGGGGGCTACGACGAGGGCCGGGCTTTTATCGGCACCGCTGCGTGACCGGTTTGGCGTGATTCATCATCTGGAGTTTTATACGGTTGAGGAGCTGTGTACGATTATCCTTCATTCCGCGAAAAAGCTGGAAGTCGGGATTGATGAGGCAGGAGCCTATGAACTGGCGCGCCGTTCGCGCGGAACGCCCCGTCTGGCAAACCGGCTGTTAAAACGTGTCCGGGATTTTGCGCAGGTTAAATATAACGGTGAGATTACAAAAGAGGTGGCATCTTTTTCCCTGGATTTACTGGAAGTGGACAAAATGGGATTAGACATCAATGACCGCAGTATTCTTCTGACCATTATCAATAAATTTGCCGGCGGGCCGGTAGGGCTTGATACACTGGCGGCGTCGATTGGAGAAGATTCCGGCACGATTGAAGATGTTTATGAACCGTTTTTAGTGCTCAACGGGCTGATAAACCGGACTCCGAAAGGGCGGGTGGCCACAGACGCCGCCTATGCGCATTTTGGAATTGTAAAATAGTAGTTGTTTTTCCTTAAAGAACTTTGTATAATAAATAACAGAGACTATGAATAGCAGTCTGCCGGGACGGAAAATGGTTTTTGAACCGCAGAAATTAAGGAGAAAGCAAAACGATGGCTGCAAAAAAAAGCACGGATGTAATGATTGCAGGAAAAGTTTATACATTAAGCGGATATGAGGAAGAGGGATATCTTCAGCTGGTTGCATCCTATATTAATACAAAAATATCCGAAATAACCGAGCGGGATGAATTCCGCAGAATACCAAACGACATGAAGGCGATTTTAATTCATCTGAATATTGCGGATGATTATTTTAAGGCCCGCTCACAGTATGAGAATGCGGAAGAAAACTACAAGAAAGCGGAAAAAGAGCTGTTTGAGTTAAAGCATGAGCTGGTCGATACGCAGATGAAGGTAGAAGAACTCCTAGAAAAGCTGAATCAGGAACGCCAGCAGCAGAGCCAGAAAACGGACAGGGAGCATTCAATCGAGGAAAATTATAAAAAGCTGGAAGAACGGTACCGGCTGCTTTTGAATAATGCAAAAGTAGCCGAGGAAAAAAACCGCCAGTTTGAAGAAATGCTTCACTTAACACATGAGGAAAAACGTGAGCTCGAAGCGGTCAACAGAGAACTGCGCCTGAATAAAGAAAAATTAGAAGCCACCCTTGCGGATGCACTGCTTGGCGCAGCGTCTTTCCCGGAGCAGAAAGAAAAAGCATCCGAAAAGCCGCCGGGTGCCAGCGAAAAGCAGATATCCGAAGAAGAATCCGGCAGTGCTCCCGGTAAGAAAGAAGACGCTTCTAAAAAAGCGGATAAGGAAAGCAGCGGCGAAGAAGCAAAAGAAGCAGAAGAATACCTCTCGCCTGTGGAACTAAGCAAAGAAGAGGTAAATGAACTTCGCCAGGCTGTGAATGAAACAATGGCAGAGATATCTGAAGAAGATAGAAATACCGATGCTGTACAGGAAGAAACGCAGTCTGTGCAGGTATCAGATGCGCATGTACAGCAGGAACATGTGCAGGAGCCGCAGGACGGCATTTCAGAAAAACCGCTGAAAGAAGATATCCGGGAAGTATCAGAAAAAGACGGCCTTCCGTCGGATACACCAGCTGTACTGCCGGAAAACAGTCCCGTACAGGAAATGGGAGAACAGGATTCAGGCACAGAGGATTCGGGTGCGGTACATACCGAAAATCTGTCTCCCAAAGCAGAACCGTTACCGTCTGATACAGAAAAAGACGGTCAGCCTTTAGAGGAAATGCAGGCAGAACGTACATCGGATGCGAAAGAGCCGTTATCTGCTGCAAAAAGCGGGACAGGGCCGGATGCAGAGCCAGAGAACGAAGAGGAAAACGAGGAAGAGTCTGAACTTTTACAGAACGAAACGGAAAACGAGGAAGAACTTTTTCATATGACGAAAAACGTAATTCCTCTGACGCCGGGACTTTCGGAGGAAGAACTGACAGAACTGTTAGCCCCGGCGGAGTCTTCGATGACCGTGCCGGAGCTTTCACAGGAGGAGCTTGCGGAGCTTCTTGCGCCGAGCGGGGAAGAACTGGATAATTTTGCAGACGATACCTCCGGCTATGCTTCCTCTCTGATGGCAGAGGTTTCCAAGGAAGACGACCCGGAATTAAGGGAGCTGGCCAGGCAGATACTGGAGATTCAGCGTCAGGAGCAGGCCGAAAAGATGAAAAAGAAAAATAAGAAAAAAAAACGGAAGCGTTAATAACTGAAAAATGAAAACAGGGGGTGGAGTTATGAAACCGTCACAAAATAACGGCAGTGTTTTGTGGCTGTTTCGAGTCTGTTCCCTGTTTTTATTTTATCAGGATGTTTGGAAATATGGAGAATGATATGAGGAAAAAAAGATGCCCGGAGCTGCTCGCGCCGGCCGGTTCGTTTCAGACATTAGAAGCGGTCATTCAGGCCGGGGCGGACGCGGTGTACGCGGGAGGCAGCCGGTTCGGGGCGAGGGCTTATGCGCACAATTTTGACAAAGAGGAGCTGTCAGAGGCCATTGACTATGCGCATTTATATGGGCGAAGGCTGTATCTGACGGTGAATACGCTTTTAAAACAGCCGGAAACGGAGCAGCTGTATGATTATCTGGCCCCGTATTATGAGCAGGGGCTGGACGCGGTGATTGTACAGGATTTTGGTGTTTTGTGTAAGATACGGGAATGGTTTCCGAAACTTTCTGTTCATGTAAGCACACAGATGTCGGTATCCGGCATTTACGGAGTTTCCTATTTAAGCAGGCTTGGCGCTGTGCGCGTTGTGCCGTCCAGGGAGCTGTCACTGGATGAAATCCGCGCTATCCGCAGCCAGACGAAGACCGAGCTGGAATGCTTTGTGCACGGGGCTCTCTGCTACTGCTATTCCGGGCAGTGCCTTTTCAGCAGCCTGTTAGGAGGCCGAAGCGGCAACCGGGGAAGGTGCGCACAGCCCTGCCGTCTGCCGTACACGGCGTATGACGCTAAAAACCGCCGCAGAATATCGGATGCAGACGCCTATCTGCTCAGTCCGAAGGACTTATGTACTATCCGAAAGATTCCGGATTTCATCGAAGCAGGCATTGATTCCTTTAAAATAGAAGGAAGGATGAAATCCGCAGAGTATGCGGCCGCTGTGACGTCAGTTTACCGGAAATATATCGATTTGTATATCAATACAGGCAGGGCACAGGTAAGTAAGCAGGATGAGCAGAAGCTGCTTTTTGCCGGAAACCGCAGCGGATTTACGGACGGCTATTACAGTCAGCGCAATGGTGCGGATATGATTACGGTCAAACGGCCGAATCACGAAAAGACCGCGGAGGCGGGGCTGCATATTTTACAGACTGAAAAACTGCCGGTTCGTGCAAAAGCCTTTCTGAAAGCCGGCCGTCCCGCAGAGCTTACGGTATCCTGCGGCGAAATGACCGTAAGCGTGCAGGGCGAAACGGTTCAGAGGGCTGAAAACCAGCCGGTCAGCCGTGAAATGGCATCAGCGCAGCTGTCGAAAACCGGAGACACGCGCTTTGTCATGCGGACGATGGAAGTCGTGATGGAGGAGCCTGTTTTTATGCCGAAAAAAGCATTCAACCAGCTGCGCCGCAAAGCACTGGAACAATTACAGGAGCGCATGCTGTCCGGGTACCGCCGGACTCTTTTGGAGACAGCCGGTATAAAAACAGAGAATGCATCAGGATGCCGGAATGCATATCAGTCAGAGGTATCCGGCTGTTATTTTACAGCTGTGATTGAAGAGCCGCAGCAGCTGTCTGCCGTGCTGGCTGAGGATTTTATTTCACGCGTTTATCTGGACAGCGCCATGTATACGCGCCGGGATTTTACGGTACAATTAAAAGAACATGCAAAACGTATCAAATCGGCAGGAAAACAGGCTTATTTCGCGTTTCCTCCGGTATTTCGAAAGGAAACGGCACAGTTTTATCAAAAACAGTGGGAAGCTTTCGCTCAGTGCGGCATCGACGGCTTTCTGGTTAAAAATCAGGATGAGTGCGGGTTTTTAGAAGAAATGAAAGCAGAAAAAGCCCGCTGCGTGTCAGACCACAGCCTGTATACGTATTCAGATGCTGCGAAAAATGCTTACCGCTCCAAGGGCTGGATTTTCGATACAGTGCCGTTAGAGCTGAATAAAAAAGAGCTGTCTTTTCGCGATAATTCATCCAGCGAGCTGATTATTTACGGATATATGCCGCTTATGACAAGCGCGCAGTGTGTAAGCAAAACACTGGGACGCTGTACGAAGACAAGAGGGCTGTGCTATTTAAAAGACCGCTATGCAAAAGAGCTTCCAGTCAGAAATAACTGCAGCGAATGCTATAATACGATATATAATGCGCAGCCGTTATCGCTGATTCAGCTTGCAGACGAGCTGCCCCGCCTTCATCCGGCGGCTTACAGGCTCTGGTTTACGATAGAAAGCACAGAGAAGACGGCAGAGATTCTTACATGCTGCAAAAAGGCATTTTTTGATAAGGCATGCTGGGACAGGGAGGTATTCGAACAGACTGTCGGTGCATATACAAACGGCCATTATAAGCGGGGTGTGCAGTAACAGGCCGGGCATGCCCTTAAAGGGGCCCGGAAAACCGCGAAAGCACAGGAGGAACTATGGAAAATCTGATTACAGAGCTGTCAAAATATCTGATGATTTTTCTGTTTGCCTGTTATACATTCATTTGTTTTACAGCTTTAGACAGAAGAAAATCGGAACGAAGACAGAAGCGGATTTTAAGGAAGCAGACAAAACTGATTTTTTTAATTCACTTAAATGCGTTCGTCGTTATTTTTATGGTGAAAAAGACAGCAGACGTACTGACTGCCTATCTGATGCAGGCGGTGCTGCTTTGCTGTATTCTGGTTATTTATAAATATATTTACAAGCGTGCGAGCGGGCTGTTAGTCAACAATATGTGCATGCTTCTGGCAGTCGGTTTTGTGATTTTATACAGGCTGGATTCGCAAAAGGCCGTCCGCCAGTTTGAAATCGCAGTCGCTGCCACGGCGGTTACACTGATTATCCCGTTTTTTATTCATAAGCTGCATTTTTTAAACAGGCTGACATGGATTTATGCGATAACAGGCATTGTGCTGCTTCTGGCGGTAGCGGTAGCAGGGTCTGTCAGCTATGGGGCAAAGCTGTCTTTTAAAATAGCGGGAATCGCGGTTCAGCCGTCGGAATTTGTGAAAATCATATTTGTGTTTTTTACAGCTTCCATGCTGCAGCGCTCGGCCGGGTTTCCCCAGGCAGTCAAAACGACGGCGGCGGCAGCTGTGCATGTGCTGATTTTAGTCGTTTCCAAAGACCTTGGAGCGGCGCTTATTTATTTTATCACCTATCTGGTAATGCTGTATGCGGCTACAGGCAGTCTGTTTTACTTTTTAGGAGGGCTTGCGGGAGGAAGCGCGGCTTCCGTGGCTGCATACAAATTATTCCGTCATGTCAGGGTGCGGGTAACGGCATGGAAAGACCCGCTTTCGGTAATTGATAACGAAGGCTATCAGGTTTCCCAGGCGCTGTTTGCCATTGGCACCGGAGGCTGGTTCGGCATGGGGCTTTATCAGGGAATGCCGAAGAAAATCCCAATTGTGGAAGAGGATTTTGTATTTGCTGCCATTTCAGAAGAATTAGGCGGTATTTTCGCGGTCTGCCTGATTATGGTCTGCGCAAGCTGCTACCTGATGTTTTTAAACATTGCCATGCAGATTCACGACCAGTTTTACAGGCTGCTGGCATTAGGCCTTGGGACAGCCTATGGATTTCAGGTGTTTTTAACCGTCGGAGGCGTTACCAAATTCATACCGTCTACCGGGGTGACGCTGCCGTTTGTCAGCTACGGAGGCAGCTCGCTGCTTGCTACGTTTATCATATTTGCAATTATTCAGGGAATTTATATTCTCAGAGAAGATGAAGAGGTAACCGATGAAAAAAAATCTGCAGGATATCGAAAAAAGGGAAGAATTACAGGAAAAGCAAAGGAAAAAAGACGTCGGGAAATTTCTGAATGAGCAGCGCAGGCAGGATGAGAAAAAAGCCGGCCCGGATAAGAAAAAGCAGTCCGCGAAAAAAACAGGCTGGAAGAAACGCATGCCGGGAAGAATGTCTGAACGTATGTCTGGAAGAATGCCCGAACGCATGTCTGAACGCATGTCTGGAAGTATGTCTGAAAAAGGCGCTGCGGATTCTGTAAGAAACCGCGAATTTGCCGTAGTCACGTATCTGTTTCTGGCTTTGTTTTTAGGAATGATTGCGTATTTTGCATATTTTCAGATTGAAAAAAGCGAGGCATTTATCAACAGCCCTTACAATGCCAGGCAGGATGCGTTTGCGGACCGGATTATAAGGGGCAGCATCGTATCCGCCCAGGGAGATGTGCTGGCAGAGACGAAGACGGCAGCGGACGGAACCGAATCCAGGCATTATCCATACGGCAGGATGTTTGCGCATGTCACAGGATTTTCCACATACGGGAAATCAGGCATAGAATCCATCTGCAATTTTCAGCTGCTGCGCTCCCATGCCTTCTTTCTGGAAAAAGCATTCAATGAAATCCAGGACAAGAAAAATATCGGGGATACGGTTGTAACGACACTGGATATGAATGTGCAGAAGGCTGCCTATGAAGCGCTCGGAAATTATCAGGGGGCTGTCGCAGCCATTGAGCCTTCTACCGGAAAAATTCTTGCAATGGTATCCAAGCCGGATTTTGACCCGAATACCATAGCACAGGACTGGGAATCCATTACATCCGGCGAGGAATCTTCCGTACTGCTTAACCGTGCCACGCAGGGACTGTATCCGCCGGGCTCGACATTTAAAATCTTTACGCTGTTAGAGTATATGAAAGAGAACCAGAATTATAAAAATTATGCTTATCAGTGTAATGGCAGCCTTACGGAGGGGGAAAATGTTATCCACTGCTTCGGCAATGCGGTACACGGACAGGAAGATTTAAAAACAGCATTTGCAAAATCCTGCAATACCTCCTTCGCGGGCATCGGACTGAACCTGAATCTGACAAAATTTGCAAAAACAGCCAAAAGCCTTTTATTTAACTCTGAGCTTCCGTGCGAATTTCCTTACAGACAGAGCAGCTTTACGTTAAAAAAAGGCGCTTCCAGGGGCGAGATTATGCAGACGTCAATCGGACAGGGGAAAACGCTGATAACGCCGTATCATCTGGCGCTGGTGATGTCCGCGATTCATCAGGGCGGCGTTTTGATGCAGCCCTATGTCATAGATAAAGTCACAAATTACAGCGGAGTGGAAGTCTTGGCAAATGAGCCGAAGGAGTATGCGCAGCTTCTGACACCAAAAAAAGCGCGGACTATCCGGACGTACCTTGAAGCGGTAGTCACAGACGGGACGGCGGCAGCGTTAAACGGACAGAGCTATCAGGCAGCCGGAAAAACGGGCTCTGCGGAGTTTACAAGCGCAAAGGACAGCCATGCATGGTTTGCGGGGTATGCGTCGAAGGAAGGGGCGGGGGATATCGTGGTTTCTGTGGTGGTGGAAGGCGCCGGTACGGGAGGGACTTATGCAGTGCCGGTGGCGAAGGCGGTGTTTGATGCGTATTTTCAGACGGGGAGGGGGAGATAAGCGGATAGAGGGTAATGCGGAAGCGGTGCTGCGAGATGTCTGGACTGGGGGTGTTTTGGCTTCGCGGACGCCGGGTGACGGGAAGATGCACCGGCTTCCGGCTCCGGCTCCGGAATGTT
>CANDJC010000123.1 GCA_947384955.1 uncultured Eubacterium sp.
AAGAATCCCTAAGCATTCTGCATTTACACTGTGGCCCCGGACGGTCGCGGCACCTGGTTCGCCCTGGCTTACAGCCATAAGCTAAAGGTGCCGCTTCGGCTTCGCCGCCTGGTTATAGAGCAGAATGCTAAGGGATTCTAAACATTCCTCCAATGTCACAGGAAGCCGGTGCATCTTCCCGTCACCCGGCTGGTTATCACAGGCTTTACAAGAAAAACAGCAGCTTTACAGGCTTAAGCTGTAATGCTTTTTGTTAGGTATGCCATTCTTCAAAAAGCCAGAGAAATCAAGGAATTCCATAATTCATGACATACCTAATTAGGTATGCTATTGCAGAATCCGGTTTTATGAAATCATTGATTTTATGGCGCTTTGCAGCTTATGGCATACCTAACCTGAATTCGTTACAGCTTAATAGGAAAACCAGCAGTTTTACAGGCTTAGCAGGAAAACCAGCAGCTTTAGGCTTAGCAGAAAAACCAGCAGTTTTAGGCTTACAAGAAAAACTGTTTTCACTTTGCTGTTCCACAGGCTTTATATGAGAAACTTTTGTTACTCTTTAGAATTTTATATGTCAGGCAGACTACAGCTGGAAAATATCTATGCTACAGCTGGAAAGTATCTATACTGCAGCCGAAAAGCATTTATGCTGTACCCGAAATGTCTCATGTAACGCTTGCCAGAAAACAGCCGGGAGAGAGGATTTGCACGGTCTTCCTGCGGCATCGGAAGAATGTTTAGAATCCCTTGGCATTCTGCACGATAACCAGGCGGCGAAGCCGAAGCGGCACCTTTAGCTGCTGGCAGAAGGCCAGGGCGAACTAGGTGCCGCGGACCGTCCGGGGCCACTGCCTGAATGCAGAATGCCTAGGGATTCTTAACATTCTGGAGCAGCCGCAGGAAGACCGTGCAAATCCTCTCTCCCGGCGTCCGCGCAGCCACCTCCCTCCCCCCTTCTGATACACTTTATAAAATTTTAAGAATTCCCGCACCCCTTGAAAATTCAGCCTTCCCCGCCAATTGTTAGCACTCACTTCAAAAGAGTGCTGATTCCCTATTGACTTTTCCATCCCGAAGTATTACTATTTCATTTAGACAAAGACCAAAACGTGTATGCCAATAAAATTTTTGAAAAGGAGTGCATTTTCATGGACAACAAACACGGAAATCTTTCAATTAACAGTGAAAACATCTTTCCTATTATTAAAAAATGGCTGTATTCCGACCATGACATTTTCTACCGCGAATTAATATCAAACGGCTGCGATGCCATTACCAAATTAAAGAAACTGGACATGATGGGCGAATATTCCCTTCCAAATGATTACAAGCCGCAGATTCAGGTAACGGTAAATCCGGATGAAAAAACTCTGACAGTGACTGACAACGGCCTTGGCATGACAGCTGAGGAAGTGGAAGAGTATATCAACCAGATTGCATTTTCAGGAGCTGCCGATTTCTTAGAAAAATATAAAGACAAAGCGAACGAAGACCAGATTATCGGGCATTTCGGGCTGGGATTTTATTCGGCATTTATGGTAGCAGACCGGGTTACCATTGATACCTTATCTTATAAAGAAGGGGCCACGGCTGTTCACTGGTCCTGTGACGGCGGTACGGAATTTGATATGGAAGACGGCACCAAAGATTCCGTCGGCACTTCCATTGTACTGTATCTGAACGAAGACTGCCTGGAATTTGCCAATGAATACCGCGCAAGAGAAGTGATTGAAAAATACTGCTCTTTCATGCCGATTCCGATTTATTTAAACAAAGCCAATGCGGAAACAGAATATGAAACCATTGAACCGGAAGACAAACGGGACGATGATACGGTTGTAGAAACGATTATCGAAGAGCCGAAGACAGAAGAGAAGGAAAATGAAAACGGGGAAAAAGAGATTGTCGAAGTATCCCCTCGCAAAGAAAAATTAAAAATTGTAAAACGCCCGGTTTCCTTAAATGACACAAATCCGCTCTGGGCAAAGACACCGAAAGACTGCACGGATGAAGAATACAAAGAGTTTTACCGCAAAGTCTTCCATGATTATAAAGAGCCGCTGTTCTGGATTCATTTAAATATGGATTACCCGTTTAACTTAAAAGGTATTTTATATTTCCCGAAAATCAATACCGAATACGACTCGATTGAAGGTACGATTAAGCTGTACAATAACCAGGTATTTATTGCCGACAATATCAAGGAAGTCATTCCGGAATTCCTGATGCTGTTAAAAGGTGTAATTGACTGCCCGGACCTTCCGCTGAATGTTTCCAGAAGCGCGCTGCAAAACGACGGCTTTGTGAAAAAGATTTCTGAATACATTACGAAAAAAGTAGCGGACAAGCTTACCGGCATGTGCAAGACGGATAAGGAAAGCTATGAAAAATACTGGGATGATATCAGTCCGTTTATTAAATACGGCTGCTTAAGGGACGATAAATTCTGCGATAAGATGAATGATTACATTTTATTCAAGAATTTAGACCACAAATACCTGACATTGCCGGAATGCCTCAAAAAAGAGGAAGAAGCTGAAAACGCCGAAAATAATGAGAATGCTGAAAGTACGGAAAATGCTGAAAACAGCGAAAATGCCGGCGATGCTGAAAACACAGCAGACACGGTAGAAGTCGAAAATCCGGACGGCACTTCGGCTACGGATGAACCGGAAGAAGAACCAAAAGACACCCGCAAAACAATTTACTATGTCACAGACGAACAGCAGCAGAGCCAGTATATCAACATGTTCAAAGAGCAGGGCATGGATGCGGTTATTTTAGACCATAACATTGATTCTTCGTTTATCACACAGTTAGAGCGCCGCAATGAAAACTATAAATTTATGCGCATTGACGCAGATGTCACAGATACCTTAAAAGAAGAAGTACCGGAAGAAGAGTTAAAGGAAGAAACCGATACACTGACAGAGTTATTCAAAAAAGCGCTTGGAAATGACAAGCTGACTGTAAAAGTAGAAAAACTGAAAAATGACAGTGTTGCTTCTATTATAACACTTTCCGAAGAAGGCCGCCGCATGCAGGAAATGATGAAAATGTATGCTATGGGCGGTATGGGAGGCATGGATGCTTCCATGTTCGGCGGAGACGTTTCCCTGACACTGAATGCGAACCATGCGCTTGTAAAATATATTTTTGAAAACAAGGATTCTGAACATGTGCCAATGTTCTGTGAGCAGCTGTATGACCTTGCCATGATCAGCAACCAGCCTCTTGCACCGGAAGCTATGACGAAATTTATTACCAGGAGCAATGAGATTATGATGCTGCTTGCAAAATAAAGAAGTTACATGAAAAGGGCTGTCTGAGTTACAATGGACAGTCCTTTTGTGGCTGCGCGGACGCCGGGAGAGGGGATTTGCCAGGTCTTCCTGCCATCCTCTTCAATAAATTGACATTTTCCCAAAATCAGGTTATAATCCCCTGTATCAGCAAAAAATTATGACAATAGGAGAGAATGTATGCTACACAGGGAAAAGAGCGCTAAGGCACAAGACACCGAAAGCAGCCTTAGCAGGAAGATTATTTCAAAAATGGCGCTGATTACAGCCGGTATTTTTCTGCTGACCATTTTGATGTCTGCTTTTCTTGCAGCAAGGTCACTGATTGAGGTAAACCGGGATAAGCTGGAGGCGGTTGCCTATGAGAATGCGTTTTTAGTTGCAAATGACATTGAAAACGCTTATGGAAAGGTCGCTGGATTTGCGGGTGCGCTTCGCAATATTTCTGCACTGGACCCAAAAGAACAAAGAGATGCGATTGACAGGGCTCTGGTCGGGCTTTTGGAAAGCGGAGGCGGATATCCGACAGCGTTTGCCTATTTTGAGCAGAATGCGATTGCGGATGAAAACGGAGACCCTTACAGTGTTTACCAAAGGGATATTGCGTATGAGTCGGTCGTTTATCTGAATGAAGAGAAAACGGAATATGTGTTTGAAAAGCATGAGGATGCATTTGACAATTATACAAAAGAATATTATATGCAGATAAAAGAAACCGGACAGCCGTATGTCATGGACCCGTATGTGTATGAGCTGATGGGTAAGAATATTATGATGATTAGTATTATCGCTCCGATTTTTGATGCGCAGGGAGAGTTTCTCGGCGTAACGGGCGTGGATGTGGCGCTGGATCATATGCAGGAGCAGCTTTTGGTCAGTACGGATTATAAGACGGCGCATCTTGTGGCGCTGGCTGAGGACGGGACAGTTCTGGTGGATTCTGCGGACAGCGGAAAAACGGGACAGGCGGCTTCGGATATCGGATATGAACAGCTGGCAGAATATGCACAGAAAGTCTATTCTATGCCGGAAGGAGAGCATGAGAACAGCCGTTTTCTAATTAAGGGCGGCAGAAATTTCGGGACGGGCAAAAGCGGCATGTCCGTAACGATTCCGTTAACAATAAGCGGAAAGACGAAATGGTCGTTACATATGTCTATTAACAAAAGCGAATTTTACTGGGCAATTTTAGAAAGCACAGGAAAGCTGACGTTTATCGTAGTCCTTCTGGGGCTTTTGCTTTTATATTCCATGAACCGTATGGTGAAGCGTTTCCTCGAGCCGGTTCAGGTCATTACAGATGAAGCGGCGCGGCTCGAAGCGGGGGATTTGAATATCCATATCGATATTCAGTCAGAGGATGAATTAGGCCGCCTTGCCCAGGCGTTTAACCATATCAGCACGACAATGAGCAGCTATGTAGAGGATATTTCTTCACAGCTTTCTCAGATGGCGGATAACGATATGGACATTGCGATTACGCAGAATTATATCGGAGATTTTATTCCGATTCAGGCGTCTATCGAGAAAATATCGCAGTCTTTGAATGAAACGCTTCATGAGATTGTGCGTTCGGCAGACGAGGTTTCTGGCAGCTCGCAGCATGTATCGGGCGGGGCGCAGGCTCTTTCAGACGGTGCATCTGACCAGGCGCAGGCGGTCGAACAGCTGGCGGCTTCGATAGAAAGTCTTTCGCTGGATGCAGCCGGCAATGCGGACGATGCGCGCACGGCAAATGCGGCGGTATCCGAGGTAGGCAGAAAAATCCGGGAAAGCAACCGGGAAATGCTGCAGTTAACAGAAGCGATGTCAAAAATCAGCGAATCTTCCAGTGAGATTGAAAAGATTGTAAAAACGATTGAGGATATTGCAGAACAGACGAATCTGTTATCGCTGAATGCTTCGATTGAAGCCGCAAGGGCCGGGGAGGCGGGCAAAGGATTTGCGGTTGTTGCCAACGAAATCCGCGAACTGGCGGCAAAGAGTGCAGAGGCGGTCAGCCAGACAGCCGGTTTAATCAGAACCTCCCAGGATGCGGTGGAAAACGGAATTGCAATCGCAGACAATACGGCACAGTCTCTGGTGGCAGTTGTAAGCGGCTCGGAAGAAGTGCTCGGATTTATGGACAAAATCAGCGGCGCTTCGCAAAAGCAGAAAGATGTACTCGAACAGCTTACGCAGCATGTGGATGCAATCAGCAGCGTCGTGCAGTCGAACCTGGCTGCGGCTCAAAACAGCGCCGAGACAAGTGCGGAGCTGTCCGGACAGTCAAAGCGGCTTCATGAGCTGGTAAACAGATTTCATTTAAAAGAAATTTAATTTTTATGCAAGTTCAGGGCCTGCAGATGATGCAGGTCCTTTTTGTGATATGCATTGAAAATCTGCCGGGACTGTGTTAGAGTAACTGTATCGAATTGTGTAAAGCATTCATAGGCAGAATGAGAAAGAATTATCTGAAAGGATTTGCCATGTCCATAGATTTAAAAAAGACAGGAAAAGTTTACCTGGCCGGTGCAGGACCTTCTGATATCGGCCTTCTTACGCTAAAAACGCTGCAGATTCTGAAAAAAGCACAGACAGTGATTTATGATGCGCTAATCGGTCCTTCGGTACAAGGTCTGATTCCTCATCATGCAGAACAGATACCGGTCGGAAAGCGGGCCGGAAGGCATTCCATGAAACAGGAGGAAATTAACCGCCTGATTGTAGAAAAAGCGCTGGAAGGCCGGCTGGTTGTGCGTTTAAAGGGCGGCGACCCGTTTTTGTTCGGGCGGGGCGCCGAGGAGGTGCAGGCGCTTCTGGAACACGGGATTGAGTATGAAATCATACCGGGTGTGCCTTCCGCAGTTTCGGTTCCAGCCTATGCGGGAATTCCGGTTACCTGCCGGGGAATGTCGTCTGCGGTACATATTCTGACGGGGCATAAAAAACAGGATGAGCCTTTGGATATCGATTTTAAAGCGTTAACCAGGGCCGGCGGTACGTATGTATTTTTAATGGGCATGTCTTCCCTGCAGGAGATAGCAGACGGATTTTTAAAAGCAGGAATGGAGCCAGGCATGCCGGCGGCGGTTATCGAACAGGGCACAGGCGCCAGGCAGAGGACGATACCGGCTTCGCTTCAGACACTTGAGCAGGAGGCTTACAGACACCATGCCGCAGCGCCTGCTGTCATTGTCATAGGAAAGACGGCTGCTTTTGCAAAAGAGTTTTGCTGGTATGAAAAGCTGCCTCTGTTTGGATGCCGTATCCTGGTCACAAGGCCTGCGGCACGCAGCGGAAGGCTGTCAGGCATGCTGCGTGAGCTTGGTGCAGAAGTAATAGAAATGCCAGCGATATGTACGCGGAAAAGAGACTGTGCCGGTGCGTTTTTAAAGGAATTGTCCAGGATTCGGGAATACCGGTATCTGGTATTTACCTCTCCGGCTGGCGTGGATTATTTCTTTGAACTGCTGGAAAATCTGGATTTAGATATCCGCTGCATTGGAAATATCCGGCTGGCAGTGATTGGCTCTGCTACCAAAGATGCGCTGAGAAAGCACGGGCTGAAACCGGAGCTGATGCCGGAGCGTTATAACGGGGCCGCACTCGGAAAGCTGCTGAACCAGTCGCTGCAGGACGGGGAGAAGGTGCTGATTCTGCGTTCTGCCATGGGCAGTGAGGAGCTTGTAAAAGAAATACAGGCTGGAAAGCAGATACAGGTTACGGACCTGGCCATTTATGATACTGTTTATACAGCGGGAAGCTGTGCAGTCCAGGGCGATGCTGCAGGTTTTCATACAGACAGCGGAGTGCAGAGTGCTTCGGCAGGCTATGGTACAGGCAGTGGAATGCAGAGTGCTTCAGCAGGTTTTGGCACAGGCAGTGGAATGCAAAGTGCTTCAGCAGGTTTTGGCACAGACTGTCTGCCACAAAAAACGGGCAGTATGGAAACGCGCCTGATACAGGACGGACGGGCTGACATGGTAATGTTTACCAGTGCTTCCACAGTAAGGGGTTTTGTGCAGATGACGGAAGGCTGGGATTATACAGCAGTCCGCGCCGTCTGTATTGGAAAAATGACGGCAGACCAGGCGGCTTTTTATGGCATGCAGGTGCATCTGGCAGAAAAGGAAACCATTGAGAGCATGACAGAAGCGGCTCTGAAACTGCATCGGAACAATTGATTTTTGACCAGCCGGTTTTTAAATGGAGGATAAACTGATATGGAAATGATAAAAAGGCCGAGACGCCTTCGCAGCAATCCGCTGCTTCGCAAAATGGTACGGGAAACGCGCATGGACAGTTCCTCGCTCGTATACCCGGTGTTTATAACAGAAGGAGAAAACATCAAAGAAGAAATCCGTACAATGCCGGGACAGTACCGTTACAGTACAGACCGGATGGGGGAAAAGTTTTCACAGCTGCTGCAGGCGGGCGTATCTTCGGTGATGCTTTTTGGGATTCCGGCACATAAGGACGAAACGGGAAGCGGAGCATATGCGCACGACGGGATTATCCAGCGTGCCCTGCAAAAAGCAAAAAAAGATTTCCCTAACCTGTATCTGATTACGGACCTTTGCATGTGCGAGTATACATCCCACGGCCACTGCGGCATTTTATGCGGGGAAGAAGTGGATAATGACAAAACACTGGAATATCTGGCCCGGACAGCGTTATCGCAGGTTCAGGCAGGGGCGGATATGGTGGCGCCTTCGGATATGATGGACGGGCGGGTGGCAGCTATCCGGACAGCGCTGGATGAGCATGGATTTTGTCATGTGCCGGTGATGTCTTATGCGGTGAAGTATGCTTCGTCCTTTTACGGCCCGTTTCGGGATGCGGCAGATTCAGCGCCGGCATTCGGCGACCGGAAAACCTACCAGATGGATTATCATAACAGCAGGGAGGCTTTGAAGGAAGCGCAGCTGGATGCGGACGAGGGCGCGGATATTGTCATGGTAAAGCCGGCGATGGCTTATGGAGACCTGATTCATCAGGTGCGTGAAATGCTGCATATTCCGGTGGCGGCTTACAGTGTCAGCGGGGAGTATTCGATGATAAAAGCCGCTGCAGCCGCCGGATATATCGACGAGGAAAAAGCGGTGATAGAAGCGGCAGCCTGCGCTTACCGCAGCGGGGCCGATATTTATATCAGCTATTTTGCAAAAGAACTGGCAGAATATATGAAAGAAGGAAAACTGGGATAATGACACGTTCAGAACAGTTATTTGAAGAAGCAAAGCATTATATGCCGGGCGGCGTAAATTCTCCGGTACGCGCATTTGGCTCCATCGGCGAAGCCCCGCGTTTTATCAAAAGGGCGGACGGGGCATATCTGTGGGATGAAGACGGGCGGCGCTATATCGATTTTGTGGGCTCCTGGGGCCCGATGCTGTTAGGCCACAACCGCCCGGAAATTTTAGAAAGCGTGCTGGATGCCTGCAAAAGGGGGCTCAGCTTTGGAGCCTGTACAAAAATCGAGACAGAGCTTGCAAAGCAAATCTGTGACATGGTGCCTTCTGTAGAAATGCTGCGCATGGTAAATTCCGGCACAGAGGCGGTTATGAGCGCCATACGCGCCGCGAGAGGCTATACGAAACGAAATAAAATTATAAAATTTACAGGCTGCTACCACGGCCACTGCGATGCAGTGCTGGTAAAAGCAGGCTCCGGGAGCATGACACACGGCGTGCCGGACAGCGCGGGCGTGCCGCAGGGCTGTACACAGGATACGCTGTTGGCAGAGTATAACGATTCTGACAGTGTGAAAGCGCATTTTGAGCGGGAAGGAGAGCAGATTGCAGCAGTTATCATAGAACCGGTGGCGGCAAATATGGGAGTCGTGCTGCCGCAGGCGGGTTTTTTAGAAAATCTCCGCAGCCTGTGCACCCGCTATGGCGCTCTGCTTATATTTGACGAGGTCATAACCGGATTCCGGCTCGGCGCATCCGGCGCCCAGGGACGATTCGGCGTTGCTCCGGATATGACAGTTTTTGGAAAAATCATCGGCGCCGGAATGCCGGTCGGGGCATACGGCGGCAGACGCTGTATCATGGAAACCGTATCCCCGGCCGGAGCGGTATACCAGGCCGGAACCTTAAGCGGCAATCCGGTCGCAGTGTCCGCAGGATACGCGATGTTAAATATTCTGAAAAATCATCCTGAGATTTACGATAACTTAAACGCTATGGGAGATGATTTCTTTGGACAGCTGCGTAAAACCGTGCAAAAATGCGGCCTTCCTTACCGTGTAAACCATATCGGCTCGCTGGGATGCCTGTTTTTTACAGACACGGATGTGAAGGATTATGAAAGCGCGAAAACATCAGATACAAAAGAGTATGCGGCCTATTGCAGACACATGTTAGCACACGGCATTTATCTGGCTCCGGCACAGTTTGAAGCAGTATTTTTAAGCAGTGCGCATACAAAGGAAATGCTTGAGGAAACATTAGAGGCAGCGGAAGCATACTTTCGGCGGTAACCTGCCTGTGAATGCACAGGGCAAGATACCATTCAAGCGTGCTGGATGTAGAAAATCTGCATTCGGGACAGGAATTTAAGGAACTGCCGGACACATATACCATTTTCATTACCGAGACAGATTTTTACGGAAAAGGCGAGCCGGTATATCCGGTAGAGAGAATCAATCTTGTTACGGGCATGCCTTTTGAGGACGGGGAACATATTCTGTATGTAAACGGCGGATACAGGGGAGAAAACCCTCTTGGAAAACTGATGCATGATTTTAACTGTACGCAGGCATCGGAAATGAATTATGAACTGATGGCGGAACGGACACGCTATCTGAAAGAAAACCCGAAGGGAGTGAGGAAAATGTGCCGCATAATGGAAGAGATGAGAAACGAATCCCTGAAGGAGGGCATGAAAAAGGGTATCCGGAAAGGCATGAAAGAGACAGCATTTCGCATGTTAGAAGCCGGAACTTATGCGATAGAAGAAATTGCGAATATTTCAGGACTTTCCCTCGAAGAAGTAAGCCGGCTGAAAGCGGAGCAAAACGCATAAAGAAGCTTTCCAGAGGCAGTTTATGTCTGCCAGCTGTCAAAAGCTGCCGTACAGCATAAGCCGTTAGCTGTTTTAAAAGTGAAACATAAGAAAATCAGCCGGGTGACGGGAAGATGCACCGTTATCCGGCGACATTCCGGAGCCGTCACAGGAAGCCGGTGTATTTTCCCGTCATCCGTCATCCGAGGGGCCATAATGTAACACCATGTCCGAACTGCCATCCCGCTGCTTCTTCTTATTCAAAAAAATTTCTCCAATTCCATTGCATATTTCCCCAAATTTGTTTATAGTAAATAGTAAGAGCCAATGCACACAAAAGAAATGGAAGTCAATCACTGCAAATGAGCACGCAAAAAAAGCAAACGACACCAAAACCAAACAGCAGGCCCGCTTCCGGCAGCGTACACGGGAAATCCGTTCCAGGCGCCCGGACATCCAAAGGCACAGACAGCCGCCGCAGTACGCATAAAAGTACACAGGCAGTCTGCCGCAGGACCAAAAGAAAACAGCAGCGCCGTGAGCAGATAATATTAAGGATATTACTGTCTTTTCTGGTCTTAGTTTTTATGATGATTTCTTTCCGTCTGTTTGGACGGCTGACGAAGGATAAAAATGATTCCGGACGGTCAGGCGGACAGGAATTCGGAGAAGACGAAGGAAAAATACCAAGGCCGCCGCTGGATGTGGACCTTTTGACGGTCAATGAGTATTCCAGGCCCGGGATTGCGCTAAAGCAGGTAAAGGGCATTGTCATTCATTATACTGCCAATCCAGGGACAGGTGCAGCTGCGAACCGGAATTATTTCGAAGGGCTTAAGGATTCCCATGTCACAAAGGCAAGCAGCCATTTTGTGATAGGCTTAAGAGGTGAAATTATCCAGTGCATACCAAGCAGCGAAATTTCTTATGCATCCAATGAGCGCAACAAAGATACGATTTCCATTGAATGCTGCATCCGGGATGAATCCGGCAGATTTGAAAAAGCGACATATGATTCCGCAGTTCATCTGACGGCATGGCTGGTGGAACATTTCGGGCTTGAGACAGAAGATGTAATCCGCCATTATGATGTGACCGGCAAGGCGTGTCCGAAATATTTCGTAGATTTTCCTTCTGCATGGGAGCAGTTTCTTGCGGATGTGCAGGCATATCTAGTATCATACGGAGTATTTTAATAAAACGAATATAGGAGAGACATATGCAAAAGGTATATGAAGACTTAAAACAGGGCAGGGATATTCGGAATAATTTAATCCAGTTAAAGCAGATGTTAAAAGAAGAAGGCGCTTTGGAGCAGTATCTGTCTATGACAGAAGATGACGAGCTGATTGCATCGTTTTTAAAGGACGAAGATGCCAAAATACGCAAAAACGCAGCGCTTATTTTAGGGCTTTTGCAGAGCCAGGAAAGTATAGATCAGTTATGGGAAGCATACGAAAAAGAATCGCAGCTGTTTGTAAAAGGAGCTTATTTATCTGCATTGCAAAAGCTCGACTGCAGGGCATATGAAAAACAGTTAAAAGCCCGATATCAGAAGCTGTTAGAATATGAGCCGTCCGAAGAGGAGCTAAAGCATATCCAGGATGAAATCAAGGAATTAAGAAGACTTGTCATACAGTTTGACGGCGGCATCAGCAGGCATGTATTTACCGGATACGACAAGCCTCAGGATTTTATTTTAACAACACTGAAAAACTATCAGGATACGACCAGCGTGCAGGTAGAAAGCGGCGCGACCAGGATGATTCCGATGGGTGTGCAGGTCGTCGGCGGCAATGTCAGGGAGGCACTGAAAATCCGTACATTCCGGGAAATTCTTTTTACGTTCCGGTGCGATAAAAATCTGCCGCCAAGGCCTTCCATTATTGCAAGAGAGCTTGGAAAGTCGAACATGGTACGGATTTTAAAAGAACTGCATGCTCAGCAGGAGCCGTTTTATTTCAGGCTGGAAATCAAAAGCCCGATGCCGCTTGATAAAAAGAGCGCCTTTGCAAAAAAACTGGCAGCGGAGATTGAACAGCAGACGCATCATTTTCTGATTAATTCTACGGAACATTACGAAGTGGAGCTTCGCTTTGTACAAAACCGCAACGGCGGCTTTTATCCATGCATGAAGCTTTTTACGATTCCAATGAAGCGCTTTGCTTACCGTAAATATACGACATCCGCCTCCATGCATCCGTCTTTAGCGGCGCTGTTAGCAGAGCTTGCTTCTAACTGGCTGACAGACCATGCCAGGGTTTTAGACGCCTTCTGCGGGACAGGCACGCTGTTAATGGAACGCATGTATGCGCTGACAGTACGTTCTGCCTACGCAACAGATATCTTTGCAGAAGCTCTGCAGGGAGCACGCGAAAATGCCGGCATTGCGCATATGAACATTCATTTCGTACACCGGAGCTTTTTCGACTTCACCCATGCCCAGAAATTCCATGAAATCTGGGCGGACATGCCGGTGCGGGGCCAGAAAACAAAAGAAGAGCAGGACGCATTTTACCACGATTTCTTTGAAAAAGCACAGGAACTGCTGACAGAGCGCGGCAGAATCTTCCTGTTCACCAATGAAAACGGACTGGCCAAAAAACATCTCCGCCTGAACAAAGACCTGCATCTGAAACAGGAATTCTGTATTCGCGAAAGAGACGGAGCGTACTTCTTTATTATAGAAATGAAAGAAACCGAATGCATAGAACCCGCCACCGACCCAGCCGTGCCGGCAGCAGACCCTGCAATTCAGTCTGACCCGGCCAGTCCGGCAGCAGATTCCGTAACCCAGCCCGAATCCACTGGCGGCCTTGCACCCAAGCCTGATTCAGCCGTGTCGGCAGCAGATTCCGTAACCCAGCCCGAATCTACTGGCGGCCTTGCAAAAGCCTGATTCAGCCGTGCCGGCAACAGACCCCGCAATTCAGTCTGACCCGGCCAGGATGGCAGCAGACCCCGCAGTTCAGCCGTAACTAGCAGACACTGAAGTTTGTCCGTAACCTGCCGGACCAGCTGCCGAATCCAGGGTCTGCGGGTTGAGGGTGTTACAAATTGGCCTCTCGGACGCCGGGGAAGGGGATTTGCCAGGTCTTCCTGCGGCGGCTCCAGAATGTTAAGAATCCCTAAGCATTCTGCGCTTATGCTGTGGCCCCGGACGGTCGCGGCACCTAGTTCGCCCTGGCCTGCAGCCAG
>CANDJC010000124.1 GCA_947384955.1 uncultured Eubacterium sp.
GTTTATAATAGGAAAAGACCGGACACAGGAAGAATTTTTTAATACGTTTAATGTCTTATATAACGCAGGAAAACAGATTGTTGTTTCCAGTGATAAACCGCCAAAAGAAATGACGACATTAGAAGAACGCTTCCGTTCCCGTTTCCAGTGGGGATGCATGGCGGATATCGGCTCGCCGGACTATGAAACACGCATGGCGATACTCCGGCGCAAAGAAGAAATGGACAATATTGAATTTGACGATGAAATTATTAAATACATAGCTACCAATATAAAATCGAACATTCGGGAACTGGAAGGGGCGCTGAACCGGCTGATGGCTTTTTCGCGCCTGACGAACGTTGAAATTACGATTGATACCGCAAAAGAACAGTTAGAAAGCATCATTAACCCTGATATGCACAGGGAAATTACACCTCAGCTGATTATTGAAATTGTGGCTGAGCATTTTCAGAAAACTCCGGAACAGCTGATTTCGAAATCCAGAAGCAGCGACATTGTAAGGCCAAGGCAGATTGCCATGTATTTATGCAAAAATATGACCGCCGCCTCTCTCGCAGGAATCGGAGAAGTATTAGGGGGACGGGACCATTCAACGATTATTCATGGCATCGAAAAAATAGAAAATGAATATAAAAACAGTGATTCCATGCAGAATTTAATAGAAACTATCCGCAAGAAAATCAATCCTAATTAATCATTGTACACTTTTATCCACACTTATCCACATTTTTTTGTGGATAAGTGTGGATAACTCGAATATTTACTGTTTATTTGACTGTATAACTATTCATTTTTTTAACATTAAAAAGAAGCGCTGTTTCCTGCATTTTGGTTATGAACAAGTTATCATGCAGCTCACATGAGGTTGTTCACCCAGTTTTTAAACATGCTTCTTCCTGTATTTTAAAGGGTTCACGTACTTTTACACATTTACACGGCCTCTATGATTACTATTACGAAGTAATATATATATTATTTATAAAAAATTCCCCGAAAGGAGTTATACACATGAAGCTTATCTGTTCAAAATCAAATTTACTTTATGGAGTAAATATTGTGATAAAAGCGGTTCCAACCAGAACTACAATGCCTATCTTAGAATGTATTTTAATTGATGCTTCTCAGGGAGAAATAAAACTGATTGCAAATGATACCGAACTCGGTATTGAAACTATCATAGAAGGAACCATTGAAGAACCAGGTATTATTGCACTGGATGCAAAAATATTTTCAGAAATCGTACGGAAGCTGCCTGACAATGATATCGTGATTACTTCAGATGAATCGTTTAAGACACTGATTACCTGTGAAAAATCTAAATTTAATATTATAGGTAAATTAGGCGATGATTTTTCCTATCTGCCAGTCATTGAAAAAAACGAACCGGTTTCGATTACACAGTTTACATTAAAAGAAATTATCAGGCAGACGATATTTTCCATTGCCGACAGTGATAATAACAAACTAATGACAGGAGAGCTGTTTGAAATCAATGAAAACAAATTGAAAGTGGTGTCATTAGACGGTCACCGGATATCAATCAGAAATATTGAGCTGAAAAACAGCTGTGAAACGAAAAAAGTGGTAGTACCAGGCAAAACTCTGCAGGAAATCAGTAAAATCCTGCCTGGTTCCGCGGAAGAATATGTAGATATTTATATTACAGATAATCATATTATTTTTGAATTTGAAAAAACAACTGTTGTATCAAGACTGATTGACGGGGAATACTTTAAAATTGACCAGATGCTTTCCTCCGCGTATGAAACAAAAGTAAAAATCAACAAGCGGGAGCTGCTTGGCTGTATCGACCGCGCTACCCTGTTAGTAAAAGAGGGCGATAAGAAACCGATTATCATGGATATTAAAGATGAATTTATGGAATTGAAGATTTCATCGTTTATCGGTTCCATGAATGAAGAAATCGAGATTGAAAAAGACGGAAAAGATATGATGATTGGCTTTAACCCTAAGTTTTTTATCGATGCGCTCCGGGTTATTGATGAAGAAGAGGTTACTTTATATATGGTAAATCCAAAAGCTCCGTGTTTTATCCGGGACGACAGCGACAGCTACATATATCTGATTCTGCCGGTAAATTTTAATTCTGCAGGAAATTAAGCTGTGAACAAAACGGAGGTGAATATATGCCGAATACAAATCTGGAAATTACACAAAAAGCAATGGAGGATTTTATTAAAATTCAAAGACATATGTTAATAGCACGGAAAGAAAACGCAAATGAAACATACGCAAGTCTGAAAAAAGAATATTTATATTTGAAGAGTTTTCTTAATGTCGCTGGTGTGAACCTGACAGATATAGATGAAATCAAAGAGTAACATAGTTTGGACAGAAAATAGCAGGAAGAGCAGGAAAATGGAAAAAATTGCAATTAAAGACGAATTTATCAGGCTTGGGCAGGCTTTGAAATTAGCAGGAATGGTCAGTTCCGGTATCGAAGCCAAAATCGTCATTCAGGAAGGCCAGGTTACGGTCAACGGAGAAACCGAGTTAAGGCGCGGCAAAAAACTACATGATGGAGATATTGTTTCGTATCATGGAGAAACAATTCAGATATCACAATGATGATTAAGTCCATTGAACTGGCAAATTTTCGCAATTATGAGAATTTATATATAGAATTTACAAATGGAACCAATATTCTGTTTGGAGATAATGCGCAGGGGAAAACAAATGTTCTGGAGTCTGCCTATGTCAGCGGGACTACAAAATCGCACAAAGGCAGCAATGACAGGGATATGATTCGGTTTTCTGAAAATGAATCGCATATCCGGACGTTTGTTTTGAAAAATGATAAGGAATTTCAGATTGACATTCATTTGAAGAAAAACCGTTCTAAGGGGATTGCAGTCAACCGGGTTCCGATTAAAAAAGCAGGCTCGCTGTTTGGAATCTTAAATATTGTTTTCTTTTCCCCGGAGGATTTAAGCATTATCAAAAACGGGCCTTCACAGCGCAGGCGGTTTCTGGATTTGGAACTGTGCCAGCTGGATAAAATTTATCTGTCAGACCTGGCAAATTATAACAGGGTTCTGAATCAGAGAAATAAACTGCTTAAGGATATCGGTTTTCATAAAGAATGGATGGATACGCTTTCTGTGTGGGATATGCAGCTGATAGAATACGGAAAGCGCATTATTGAGCGCAGGAAAATATTTGTAGAAGAATTAAGCGAAATTGTACGAAAGATTCATAAAAATATTTCCGGAAACCGGGAAGAGCTGATACTGACTTATGAACCGGATACAGATGCGGAGCTTTTTGAAACAGAGCTGGCGAACATGCAGGAAAAGGATTTGAAATACGCTCAGACATCGAAAGGCCCGCACAGAGACGACCTTTTATTTAAGATTGGGGATATTGATATCCGTAAGTTTGGCTCCCAGGGCCAGCAGCGGACATCCGCGTTATCCTTGAAATTATCTGAAATAGAACTGGTAAAAAAGCTGATTCACGATACGCCGGTGCTGCTTTTGGATGATGTATTGTCAGAATTAGACAGCAGCAGGCAGAATTATCTGCTGGGCAGTATTCATGATATTCAGACGATTATTACCTGCACCGGACTGGATGAATTTGTGAAAAACAGATTTCAGATTGACCGTGTGTTTGAAGTAAAAAACGGTCATGTGGAACAAAAAAAAGAAACTTGGTAACCGAAGCAGCAGAATCAGGAGGATGACATATGGCTATCGAAAATAATTATGGAGCTGATCAGATCCAGATACTTGAAGGGCTGGAAGCAGTACGCAAAAGACCTGGCATGTATATTGGAAGTACATCCGCCAGAGGGCTTCATCATCTTGTATATGAGATTGTAGATAATTCTGTAGATGAGGCACTTGCAGGATACTGTAAAAATATCGAGGTGAAGATTAATCCGGATAATTCTGTCACTGTGATTGACGACGGGCGGGGAATTCCAACCGGAATCAACCACAAAGCCGGACTCCCTGCTGTAGAAGTTGTCTTTACTGTGCTTCATGCAGGCGGTAAATTCGGCGGAGGAGGATATAAAGTATCCGGCGGACTGCACGGCGTAGGCGCATCTGTAGTCAACGCACTGTCGAACTGGCTGGAAGTGGAGATTTACAGAGACGGTGTGGTTTACAGGCAGCGTTATGAGCGCGGCATTACGATGTATCCGCTGAAAGAAACCGGAACCTGCGACCCCCAGAAAACGGGAACAAAAGTCACGTTTTCACCGGACGGTTCTATTTTTGAAGAAACGGTCTATGATTATGATACTTTAAAGCAGAGGCTTCGGGAAACGGCCTTTCTGACCAAGGGGCTTCGGATTGTATTAAAGGATAAACGGGATGACCCGGTACGCATGCATGAATTTCATTATGCAGGCGGGATTAAAGAATTTGTCACGTATTTAAACCGCAGCCAGGAGGCGCTTTATCCGGATGTCATTTACTGTGAAGGACAGAAGGATAATGTCATGGTAGAGGTGGCCCTGCAGCATAATGATTCTTATAATGATTCAACTTACAGTTTTGTGAACAATATTATTACACCGGAAGGCGGTACGCATCTGGCAGGATTTCGGAATGCGATTACGAAGACCTTTAATGCTTATGCGCGGGCAAATAAAATATTAAAGGACAATGAGCCTGCGCTTGCGGGCGAGGATATCCGGGAAGGCATGACGGCAATTATCAGTATCAAAATTGAAGAGCCGCAGTTTGAAGGCCAGACCAAGCAGAAATTAGGTAACAGCGAGGCCAGGGGAGCAGTGGATTCTGTTGTCAGCGAGCAGCTGACTTATTATCTGGAGCAAAATCCCCAGGTGGCAAAGAGTATCTGTGAAAAATCACTGTTAGCGCAGCGTGCGCGGGATGCCGCAAGAAAAGCCAGGGATCTGACACGCAGAAAGACGGCTCTGGAAAATACGTCTCTGCCAGGAAAGCTCGCAGACTGTTCCGATAAAAATCCGGAAAACTGCGAAATATTTATAGTGGAGGGAGATTCTGCGGGCGGTTCTGCAAAATCTGCCAGAAGCCGGGCCACGCAGGCAATTCTGCCGCTTCGCGGCAAAATACTGAACGTAGAAAAAGCAAGGCTTGATAAAATTTATGGGAATGCTGAGATTAAAGCGATGATTACCGCTTTTGGAACAGGTATTCACGAAGACTTTGATATTACGAAATTAAGATACCATAAGATTATTATTATGACGGATGCAGACGTAGACGGGGCGCATATCAGTACGTTAATGCTCACCTTTCTGTACAGGTTTATGCCGGATTTAATCAGGAAGGGGCATGTATATCTTGCAACGCCTCCGCTTTTTAAAGTCGAAAAAAACAAAAATGTCTGGTATGCGTATGATGAAAAGGAACTGGATAAAATTTTAAGAGAAATCGGACGCGATGGAAATAATAAGATTCAGCGTTATAAAGGGCTTGGGGAAATGGATGCTGATCAGCTGTGGGAGACGACCATGGATCCGGAGAAACGTATTTTGAAAAGGGTCATGATTGATGATGAGAATTCGTCTGCAATTGATTTGACGTTTACTACCTTAATGGGCGACAAAGTAGAGCCTAGACGGGAATTTATTGAGGAAAACGCACCAAAGGTTCAGAATTTGGATATTTAGGGGGTAAATTAAATGGATGATAAAATATTTGACCAGATTCATGACGTAGACCTGAAAGAAACGATGGAGTCTTCCTATATCGATTATGCCATGAGCGTCATTGCCGCAAGAGCCCTTCCGGATGTCCGGGACGGGTTAAAGCCGGTACAGCGCAGGGTCCTGTATTCCATGATAGAACTGAATAACGGGCCGGACAAACCGCATCGTAAATGTGCGCGTATTGTCGGTGATACGATGGGTAAATATCATCCGCATGGGGACAGTTCGATTTACGGAGCGCTGGTCAATATGGCGCAGGACTGGTCTACAAGATATCCGTTAGTGGACGGTCACGGCAATTTCGGCTCTATGGACGGCGACGGAGCGGCAGCCATGCGGTATACCGAAGCCAGGCTGAGCAAAATTTCGATGGAAATGCTTGCGGATATCAATAAAGATACCGTTGATTTCAGGCCGAACTTCGATGAAACGGAGAAAGAGCCGGTTGTGCTTCCCGCACGGTTTCCGAATCTGCTTGTCAATGGCACGACTGGAATCGCCGTAGGCATGGCGACTAATATACCGCCGCATAATCTGCGCGAGGTGATTGATGCAGTTGTCAAAATCATTGACAACGAAGTGGAGGATAAGGTTACTGAAATCGAAGAGCTGCTTGCAATTGTCAAAGGGCCGGATTTTCCGACCGGAGGCAGTATTTTAGGAACGGCAGGGATTAATGAAGCTTACAGGACTGGCAAAGGAAAGATAAAGGTACGTGCCGTATCCAGTATCGAGCCTATGAAAAACGGCAAGAACCGTATCGTAGTAACCGAGCTTCCGTTTATGGTCAATAAAGCAAGGCTGATTGAAAAAATTGCGGATTTGGTTAAAGAGAAAAAAGTAGACGGAATTACAGACCTTCGGGATGAATCAGACCGTCAGGGGATGCGCATCTGTATCGAGCTGCGCAAGGATGTCAGCCCGAATATGATATTAAACCAGCTATATAAACATACGCAGCTTCAGGATACCTTCGGCGTGATTATGCTTGCACTTGTAAAGGATAAGCCGAAAACGCTGAATCTATTGGAAATGCTGAATTATTATCTGCTTCATCAAAAAGAGGTTGTTACCCGCAGGACGAAGTATGATTTAAATAAAGCGGAAGAGCGTTCCCATATTTTGGAAGGTCTGCTTGTCGCTCTAGACCACATAGATGAAGTAATTTCGATTATCCGCAGCAGCCGGACAGCCGCTCAGGCAAAGGAACGGTTAATGGAGCGCTTCGGACTGACCGACGTACAGGCCCAGGCCATTGTAGACATGCGCCTGCGTGCTCTGACAGGACTCGAGCGCGAAAAAATCGAAGGAGAATACAAAGAATTATCGGAAAAAATTGCTTATTACAAGGCGATTCTTTCCGACGAAAAAAAACTGCTGGGCGTGATTCGGGAAGAAATTTTACTGATTTCCGATAAATTCGGCGACGACAGAAGAACATCCGTAAGCTATGACGAGATGGATGTATCCATGGCGGATATGATACCTGTTACCAATACCATTATTACAATGACAAAATTAGGCTATATCAAGCGTATGAGCACGGATAATTTCCGCAGCCAGCACAGAGGCGGACGCGGCATCAAAGGTATGGAAACGATAGAAGATGATTACATCGAAGACCTTTTGATGACGACATCCCACCATTATCTGATGTTTTTTACGAATACCGGGCGCGTATACCGCATGAAAGGCTACGAAATACCGGAAGCAGGCCGTACGTCCAGGGGAACTGCGATTATCAATCTCCTGCAGCTTCAGCCGGGAGAAAAAATCACAGCGCTGATTCCTTTAAAGGAATATAAAGAGGGCGAATATTTATTTATGGCCACGAAAAAAGGAATCGTAAAAAAGACGCCGATTCAGGAATATGCGAATATCCGCAAAACCGGCCTTGGAGCTATCAGCCTGCGTGAAGACGATGAACTGATTGAAGTAAAAATGACAGACAATGAGAAAGATATTATTCTCGTTACAAAATACGGCCAGTGTATCCGTTTTAATGAAAAAGACGTACGCAGCACCGGGCGGACTTCTATGGGCGTCATCGGCATGAATCTGGCGGCAAATGACGAAGTCGTAGGAATGCAGCTGAATACGCAGGGCGAGATGCTGTTAGCGGTATCCGAAAAAGGAATGGGCAAATGTACGCATTTAGATGAGTTTACCGTCCAAAACCGCGGCGGCAAGGGCGTGAAGTGCTATAAAATTACCGAAAAGACCGGAAACATTATTGGCGTGAAGGCCGTCAATCAGGAAAATGAAATCATGATGATAACAACGGAAGGAATCATTATAAGAATGCCGGTTGCAGGTATTTCGGTATTAAGCAGAGTTACTTCCGGGGTAAAATTAATGAATCTCGAAGCAGATGTGAAAGTGGCAAGCCTTACGAAAGTACATGAAGCAGAAACGAAGGATGCAGACGAGTTTGAGGAAGATGCAGCTGAATTTCAGCCAGACGGTAACGGGCGCGCCTTAGACGCATCAGCATCAGAAACAGAAGCGCAGGGACTGTCTTCCACAGACGGAATTCCTTCTCAGATTCAGGAACTTTTGAAGCGTGCAGAGGATGACGGGGATACTCAGGAATAAAAATCTGCCCTGTCAGAACGAACAAAAATAAGGAGACATGAATATGAGAACCATCCATACGGATGAAATTATTAAAAATATCAGTGAGATGTGCATAGAAGCGAATCTGAAGCTTTCACAGGATATTGTTCATGCGATACATGATGCAAAAGACGAAGAGAAATCTCCTCTTGGATGTCAGATTTTAGGGCAGCTGCAGGAAAATATGGAAATCGCGGCCTCAGAGCAGATTCCCATCTGTCAGGATACCGGCATGGCAGTTGTTTTTGTAAACGCCGGGCAGAATCTGCATATTGAGGGAATTGCGGTAGAAGATGCTGTCAATGAAGGAATCCGCAGAGGGTACACAGACGGATATCTGCGCAAATCTGTCGTAAAAGATCCGATTCTGCGTGAGAATACAAAAGATAACACGCCTGGCATTATTCATTACCGGATTGTGCCGGGAGAGGAGCTGGAACTGATTGTAGCTCCGAAAGGTTTTGGCAGTGAAAATATGAGCAGGATTTTTATGCTGAAACCGTCCGACGGGATAGAAGGGGTAAAAGACGCAATTTTAAGCGCTGTAAAACAAGCCGGTCCCAATGCATGTCCGCCCATTGTCGCAGGCGTCGGAATAGGCGGAGATTTTGAAAAATGTGCCATAATGGCGAAAGAGGCGCTGACTCGGGATATCAGCCAGCGTTCTCCGATTCCTTATGTGAGAGATTTGGAAATAGAAATGTTACATAAAATCAACGGCCTTGGGATAGGCCCGGGCGGACTGGGCGGTACGGTAACTGCTTTAGGTGTGAATATCAATACTTATCCAACCCATATTGCAGGGCTTCCGGTGGCGGTAAATATCTGCTGTCATGTGGCAAGGCATGTCAGAAGAGTGTTGTAGCAGATTTATCAAAAATAAAATAAAGAGAGTCATATTATGGAAAATCATATTTATACACCAGTTACGGAATCTGTGACCAGGGAATTAAAATCAGGAGACTATATTTATCTTACGGGCGTCATATATACTGCGCGGGATGCCGCGCATAAGAGGATGTCTGAGACATTAGACAGAGGAGAGAGCCTGCCGTTTGATATTAAGGATGCTGTGATTTATTATATGGGCCCGTCACCTGCACGGGACGGACAGGTGATAGGCTCTGCGGGTCCTACAACCGCAGGCAGAATGGATAAATATACGCCGAGGCTTCTCGACCTTGGATTAAAAGCCATGATAGGAAAAGGAAAGCGTTCCGAAGAGGTTGTGGATGCGATGATAAGAAATCAGGCAGTCTATTTTGCAGCAGCAGGCGGCGCCGGTGCTTTGATTTCAAAATGTATAAAAAAGTCTGAGGTAATCTGTTATGATGACCTCGGAACAGAAGCAGTGCGCAGAATGGAAGTAGAGAATTTTCCAATGGCTGTTGTGATAGATACAAAAGGAAATAATCTTTATGAAACTGCCATCGATGCGTATAAACGCAGGCAGCAGCTTAAGAATACATAACCGGATGGAGGAAGTTTTTATCCTTCCCCCATTCAGGATACAGTACAGTTAATGCGGGCGTGCCGTCTTTTTCCAGAGGGAATGGGCGGCGAAAATGCTCACAATCATCAGTACAACAGAAATTCCAAGCGTAATCAGTACATTTGCATTTGTCAGTCCGGCTGCCAGATATCCAGCGATACAGCAGGCGGCGGCTGTCATTGCATACGGCAGCTGTGTGGAGACATGTTCGATGTGGTCACATCCTGCGCCTGCGCTCGAAAGAATCGTAGTATCTGAAATAGGAGAGCAGTTATCTCCGAGTACGCTTCCGGCCAGAGTCGCAGATAAAGACACTGTCAGCAGCTGAGGCGCCAGTGTGTAGGCTGCCGGAGCTACAATCGGAATCAGAATGCCAAATGTTCCCCATGCAGTTCCGGTAGAAAAGCTTAAAAATGCAGCAATTACAAAAATTATAGCAGGAAGCAGAAATGCTGGAATATGACTTCCCGCCAGCTGATTGCTGACAAATTCCGGTGTCTGCAAAAGGTCGCGGCATACAGCGCCAATGGTCCAGGCAAGAAACAGAATGCTGCAGGCTGGTACCATGCTTTTAAATCCCTCTGTAATTCCATTCATAAAGCCGCCAAACGTCATCAGTTTTCTAGGTACAAACAGAAACAGGGCTGTCAGCAGCGCTCCGAAGCTTGCCCAGACGAGAGACGCTGAAGTATCACATTTTCCAAAAGCGGCTTCTATATTCAGGTAAGTATCTCCTTCTGTAAAAAATCCCCCTGTATACAGCATAGAAATTACTGCAAACACAATCAGCGATACAATCGGCAGCAGCATGTCTGCTACAGTGCCGCAGTCAGATGCTTCTGCAAGATGTGCGGATGTTTCGTCGGTGCTGTCTGTTTTCAGGCTGGCGGCAGCTCTTTCAGCAGCAGCCATCGGGCCGTAATCTTTCCCGGTACATATAATCGTAAATACCATAACCAGAGACAAAATGGCATACAGGTTTAAAGGAATCGTAGAGAGGAACACCTGAAAGCCGCTTTCATAATATCCGGTCGCCTCCAGACTGCTTCCGACGGCAGCAGCCCAGGAGGATACCGGAGCTATAATGCAGATAGGAGCAGCAGTGCAGTCGATGATATAGGCAAGCTTTGCTCTTGATATTTTATATTTGTCTGTCAGAGGTTTCATAACAGTGCCGACAGTCAGGCAGTTGAAATAGTCATCGATAAAGATTACGATACCTAATCCGGCAGCGGCAGCCAGAGCAAGTTTTCCGCTTCGAATCCTGGATGCAGCCCATTTTCCGTAGGCTTTGGAACCTCCTGAAAGGGTAATTACTGATACGAGAGCTCCTAAAAGGCATACAAATATAATGATGTTTAAATCGGCGCTGTCTGTAATCAGTTCAAAAGCAGTGCCGATGGTTCCTGTTACCGGATTCAGGCCTGTCCCTAAGGAATAAATCAGTGTACCGGAAAGAATACCAAGGAACAGTGAAAAAATGACTTCTTTTGTTAAAAGTGCTAAAGTGATAGCAAGGATAGGCGGGATTAAAGAAAACCAGCCTGCATAAAATGAATCCATAATGTCCCCCTTTTTCGTTAAGCAGATTATTTTTTGTAAGTTCACGCTGCATCATAGTAAAAGAATAGCACAGCAGAGAAGATTATTCAACGAAAATGGTCTGATAAAAGGCAAAACGCCGAATCGCTGTTATGAGCGGCCCCAGGTTGACTTTTCAGGACAGATGTTCTAAGATAACAGAAAATGGAGGTACATATTTTTGAATAAAAATGCACAGTATATAAATGGAGAGACATTATCGTATAAGCAGCAGGCTCTTCTTGTAATACGTCTGAGCATTCCCGCGATTCTTGCAGAAATCAGTTCGATTGTGATGCAGTATATTGACGCGGCGATGGCAGGGAGCCTTGGAAAAAACGCGACAGCGTCTATCGGTCTGATGTCCAGTACGACATGGCTGGTCGGAGGATTCTGTATCAGTGTGGCTATGGGATTTTCCGTTCAGACAGCACAGTACATCGGGGCACGGGAGGAAGAAGCGGCGGGAAACGTGCTGCGTCAGTCACTGGCTGTATCGGCTGCAGCCGCACTGATTATTTCCAGTGTCTGTGTGCTGATTAGCGGAAGGCTTCCGCACTGGCTTGGAGGGGCAGAGGAAGTGTGCCCGGATGCATCCCGGTATTTTTTCATATATGCCTGTGCCATACCGGCCGTACAGTTTCGCCAGCTGGGCGGAAGCATGCTGCAGTGCAGCGGAGATATGAAGACACCCAGCATACTGAATTCGCTGATGTGTGTATTAGATATCATCTTCAATTATTTTCTAATATTTCCAGCAGGAAATTTTGAAATCCTGAAATGGAAGATAAAAATACCGGGAGCGGGGATGGGCGTGGCGGGCGCTGCGTTAGGAACAGCGCTTGCAGAAGCGGTGACAGCTGTATGCATGCTTTATATGCTCTGCTTCCGTTCTAAGGTCAGACAGCTGCGTGTTACGAACAAAGGCAGCTGGGCATTAGATAAAAACTGCCTGAAGAAAGCGGTGCGGATTTCACTGCCTATGGCTTTCGAGCATGGCGTGGTCAGCGGTGCGCAGATTGTTTCTACAAAAATTGTAGCTCCTCTTGGAACGACAGCAGTGGCGGCAAATTCTCTTGCGGTAACAGCTGAAAGTCTGTGCTATATGCCTGGATACGGGGTGGCAGCGGCGGCAACGACACTGGTGGGGCAGAGCATCGGAGCGAAGAAAAAAGAACAGGCGAGGTGTTATGCGAGGCTTTCGGTACTGCTCGGAACGCTTATGATGTCAGCAGCAGCATTTTTAATGTACGTGTATGCCCCGCAGATGTTTGGAATGCTGACACCGGATGCAGCAGTACGGGAACTGGGGGTAAAGGTGCTGCGTATCGAGGCGTTTGCGGAACCGTTTTTTGCATGTTCGATTGTAGCAGCAGGCGCTTTAAGAGGAGCGGGTGATACGCTGATTCCCAGTATTATGAATCTGCTCAGTATGTGGGGGATAAGAATTACGATGGCAGCTTATCTGGCGCCGCGTATCGGACTGGAAGGAGTCTGGACGGCTATGTGTGTGGAATTATGTATGCGCGGAGTGCTTTTTTTGGTAAGGCTGTTTCGGGAAAAATGGATGGAGTGTCTTGCTGAATAGACAGTTTTTACAAAGCAATGAAAAAAATAAAAAAAATTTAAAAAAATGTATTGACAAATAATGAAAATGCATGTAAAATGACTCTTGCGTTGTGACGCATAACAATTAAATGCGGACAGGCAGAGAATCTGGAGAAGTACTCAAGAGGCCGAAGAGGTGCCCCTGCTAAGGGTATAGGTCGGGTAACCGGCGCGAGGGTTCAAATCCCTCCTTCTCCGTTTGTTTTTTGAAAATACCAGAAAGTTACAAAAAATGAAAAAAAGGTATTGACAAAAAATAGAAAAAATGATAATCTATAAAAGTTGCAGCGAGTCAGCAAAATAAAAAAGTTTAAAAAAATAAAAAAAGTTGTTGACAAACACAAAACAGTCTGATACAATATCAGAGTTGCTGCTAAAGAAAAACAAAAATAATAGCAATAACAAAAGAACATTGATAACTGAACAGTGAAATAACCTTGAAAGATTCATAAAAGAAT
>CANDJC010000125.1 GCA_947384955.1 uncultured Eubacterium sp.
CGGGTGACGGGAAGATGCCCTGGATTCCTGCGACATTGGAGGAATGTTTAGAAGCACTTAGTATTCTGCACAATAACCAGGCGGCGAAGCCGAAGCGGCACCTTTAGCTGCTGGCTGCAGGCCAGGGCGAATTAGGTGCCGCGACCGTCCGGGGCCACAGCCTGGACGCAGAATACTTAGGGCTTCTTAACATTCCGGAGCCGTCACAGGAATCCAGGGCATCTTCCCGTCACCCGGCGTCCGAGAGGCCATAATCCCCCCTTTTTTTGAATCTCATATTAATTAGATAAAAATATAAATAAAATCCATAAAAAGCATTTACAAATCCTATTTATTATGCTATTATACTGATATCGAAAGAAGATATGAACAGATAACAGGAGGAAATATATATGAAAGACATGGATGAAAAATTAGAGCAGATGGTCCGGGATTATTACCAGGGATATTCAGTGGAAGAGACAATCCGCATGAACTTAGGCGGCATTGCTGACCAGAGTGCACAGCTTGAAGAGGCAGCCGGAAGCCTTTATACGAAAATTAAAAGTCTGAAGGAAGAATACGGCGGCATGGAAATTAAGATGGCTGTATTTCAGGAAATTGACAGACAGTGCGGAGATGACTGTGCGGAACAGTTTCGAAGAATATCAGATTTAAAATATGCTGTTTCTATGCGGAATTTTGCGTTGTCAAAAGAGATACAGACGGAGCAGGGGCAGGATACGAATTTTATAGAAGAAGCGCTGAAGAAAACACATGACATGGAACAGAAGATGGCAGATACAGCGACGCCGGAGGAACTTGCTGCTCTGCAGGAAGAACTTGCGAAAGTTCTGCCGGATAACCAGGAAGAAATCTGGGATGTTATTAGAAAAGCTGCTGCGGATGAAGGCTGGGCTGATATTTTAAAGGGAGCGGAAGAAGCAAAAGAGTCGATTTCGGAAAAAGCGAAAAAAGATTTTTCTGTAATGGCAGCAGCGCTCTTTTTAAGTGAAAATAAAGGTGCTTCCGCAAAAGAAGCAGCAGTTGCAGGAATTATGCAGACAGAAGAAAATTTAGGAACGGTGGACTGGGTCATTATCTGTCTTGCAGCAGCGTCAAGCGGATTTTTCTCTGTATTGTTAGGTGAGATTACGGGCTTTAGCGCGTTTACAGCACTGGGATTTGCAGGAATTGCGGCGGCATCTGTTGCAGCCGGTATACTCACAGCATACTGTGCGGGCGAAGCTGCTTATGAGGCTGCGAAAAAAGCGGTTCCTTATATAAAATCTGCATGGGAAAAATGCCGTCCGCGCCTTGAAAATCTGGCTGCGAAAGTCAAAGAGGCAGTGGCAGGCGCGTTTGGTACGGTTAAAGATAAAGTATTCCGCCCGGCTATCTACTGGGCAAGCAATTCGGCGCTTCCGGTAATCCGGGAAAAGGTATGGTATCCGTTAGAAAGAAGGCTGCGGGGAATGCTTGAGTGGCTGCAGCAGAAGAAAGAGCAGGTAGTGGAATTTGTAAGAAGCGCTGCTGCTTCTAAGGATGCGGAGCAGGCACAGGATGCAGAAGGCCAGGAAAAAGAATCGGAAGAAGAATTTACATTCGAAGATATGGAAGAACTTGAATTCGAATAACAATCGATATCATCCCGAGAACGGACAAAAATGTTTTCGTATAACATGATTGATTTTTTGGGTATTATGGATACGTTTCATTTATAACTTTGAGTTATCTTTAGCAAATTTCTAATCTGGCAGCGGTAATTGCCAAAGCAGATTACCGCTGCCATTTAATTCTTGAAATCCTATTTGACGTTTCCCCTTTCAGACGTTATAATAGAAACACTTGGAAATTATTCCCGGTCATATTTCTAATATGGAATAGATGAAAAGGAGAGACTAATGGCAGATATCAGACCATTTCTCTGCATCCGTCCATGCAGAGAAAAAGCAGACAAAATCGCTGCGCTTCCTTATGATGTATACAGCAGAAAGGAGGCAAAGCAGGCTGTGGCAGGAAATCCGGATTCTTTTTTAAATATTGACCGGCCTGAGACGCAGTTTTTGGATGATACAGATATGTATGACAGCAGCGTCTATCAGAAAGCGCATGACATGTTATGGGAAAAGGTAGCAGACGGCACTTTTATAAGAGATGAAAAACGGTGCTATTATGTTTATGAACTTACGATGAATGGAAGGACACAGACAGGAATTACGGCCTGTGCTTCGATTGATGATTATCAGAACCAGGTGATTAAAAAGCATGAAAACACCCGGGAAGAAAAAGAGGCAGACCGTATCCGTCATGTCGATATTTGCAATGCACAGACAGGACCGATTTTTCTAGCTTACCGTACGAATCCTGAGATAGACCGTGTGGTCGGGGAAGTTAAAAATCAGGTACCGCTGTATGACTTTGTATCAGAAGACGGCATTCGTCACCGCGTATTTGTTATGGATGCTGAGGATCACATACGGATTGTACAGAATGCGTTTGCTAAGATGCAGGAAATATATATTGCAGACGGACATCATCGGGCTGCTTCAGCGGTAAAAGTAGGATTACAGCGCAGAAAGGAACATCCGGGTTACACAGGAGAGGAAGAATTCAATTATTTTCTGTCGGTGCTGTTCCCGGATGATCAGCTTATGATTATGGATTATAACCGTGTAATCAAAGATCTGGGAGTAATGACAGAGGAAGAATTTTTACAAAAAGTCTGTGGTATATTTGATGTGAAAAAAGTGACGGCGCAGGAACGAAGACCGAAGAAAAAGGGCGATTTTTCTATGTATCTGAATGGTGAATGGTATCTGTGTACCGTAAGGCCGCAGGATATTCCGAATGATCCGGTGAAAAGCCTGGATGTGTCACTGCTTCAGGACCTGCTGCTTGGGCCAGTGCTTGGTATTCTGGATCCGAAGACGGATAAGCGCATTGATTTTACAGGGGGAATCCGCGGACTGGATGAGCTGGAGCGCAGGGTTAGTACAGACTGCAAAGCTGCTTTTGCAATGTACCCTACCGATATTTCGGAGCTGTTTGCAGTTGCTGATGCGGGACTTTTGATGCCGCCAAAGTCTACCTGGTTTGAGCCGAAATTAAGAAGCGGCCTGTTTATTCATGAACTGGACAGATAAAACAGATACTATAAAAAAACAGAAGAGAGCAGACAGCAGAAGGAGCAGATATGCTGATGACACAGGAGCCGTCGGTGATTACCGAAGGGCTTGAAACATTACAAAAAGTGGATAAAAATTTGATTCAGCAGTATTTAGAGGATATGCTGCCGAATATTTTAAATTTTGCAGTACAGATTATTCTTGCGGTGCTGCTTTATCTTGCCGGGAAGCGCGTGATTGCTTTCATTCGAAAATTTTTGAGAAAATCCCTGGAGCGCAGAGGAGTGGATATCGGTGTCCGCCAGTTTTTGGATTCTGTCAGCAAATACTGTCTGTATTTTGTGCTCTGGCTGATGATTCTTACACTGTTTGGAATTACGACAGCTTCGGTCATAGCGGTTTTAGGCTCAGCCGGACTGACGCTTGGCCTGGCTTTGCAGGGCAGTCTTGCAAATTTTGCAGGCGGTGTGCTGATTCTGCTTTTAGGGCCTTTTCATGTCGGTGATTATATTATATCAGGAGAAACGGGACATGAAGGGACGGTCAGAGAAATCTCTACCTTCTATACAAGGATACAGACGGCGGATAACCAGACCGTTATGATACCAAACGGCAGGCTGGCAGACGGTGCGATTGTGAATGTAACCGGACAGCAGACAAGGCGTATTGACATTCTGGTCGGGATATCGTATGATGCTGATTTGAAAAAGGCCAAACAGCTGTTAGGCAGCCTGGCGGAAAAGGAAGAACGGATACTGACAGATCAGCCGGTGAATGTTTTTGTTTCAGCTTTATCAGACAGCAGTGTGGAGGTCGGATGCCGTTTCTGGGTAAAGTCTGAAGATTACTGGCAGACGAAATGGGATATGCTTGAAGCAGTGAAGCTGACATTTGATGAACATGGAATTCAAATACCGTTTCCGCAGATGGATGTTCATATAAAGCAGGAAGGCAGTGAAAAACAGCAGCTTTCAGAGCAATTGTAACGAATATGAAAAATAAAGAGATAACAGGAGGACACAAAAATTTGAAATTATCCGATTTAACCGCATACGAAATCGTGGAAGAAAAGCAGTTATCAGACATTCATTCGAACGGCTGTATTCTGCGTCATAAAAAAAGCGGTGCCCAGATTGCAGTCGTATCGAATGATGATGAGAACAAAGTATTTTACATTGGCTTTCGCACACCGGCGGAAGACAGCACAGGTGTGCCGCATATCATTGAACATTCCGTATTATGCGGCTCAGACAAATTTCCGGTAAAAGACCCGTTTGTAGAGCTGGTGAAAGGTTCTTTGAATACGTTTCTGAATGCGATGACTTATCCGGATAAAACGGTATATCCGGTCGCAAGCTGTAATGATAAGGATTTTCAGAATCTTATGCACGTATATCTGGATGCCGTTTTTCATCCGAATATTTACAAAAGAGAAGAAATTTTCAGGCAGGAAGGCTGGCATTATGAGCTGGAATCTGAGGACGGGCCGGTTACATTAAACGGGGTTGTTTATAATGAGATGAAAGGGGCATATTCTTCACCGGAGGATGTGCTTGACCGTGTGATTTTAAATTCGCTGTTTCCGGATACTGCTTATGCAAATGAGTCTGGCGGCGACCCGGCGTGTATCCCGGACCTGACATATGAAAATTTTCTGGATTTTCACCGCAGGTATTATCATCCGTGCAATGCGTATATTTACCTTTACGGCGATATGGATGCAGCAGAAAAACTAGACTGGATGGACAAGGCTTATCTGTCGCATTATGATAAAATTGATTTAGATTCTGCCATTAAGTTTCAAAAGCCGTTTGAACAGCCGAAACAGGTTACAAAGAAGTATCCGATTGCAAGCTCTGAAAATGAACAGGATAATACGTATCTGACTTACAGCGTCGCTGTGGGCACGACACTGGATGCACAGTTATGTCTTGCATTTGAGATTTTAGATTATGCATTATTAAGCGCACCCGGTGCACCGTTAAAACAGGCTCTTTTGGATGCTAAAATCGGCAAAGATATTATTGGGGGTTACGACAGCTCTACGTATCAGCCGGTATTTACGGTTACGGCAAAAAATGCCAATGCCGCAGACCTTCCGAAATTTGTACAGGTGATAGAAGATACACTCCGTCGTCTGGCGAAAGAGGGGCTGAATCAAAAAGCGCTTTTAGCGGGAATTAACAGCAGCGAATTTAAATTCCGGGAAGCAGATTTTGGCTCTTATCCAAAGGGGCTGATTTACGGGCTGCAGTGTCTGGACAGCTGGCTATATGATGATGCGCTCCCGTTTATCCATTTAGAAGCGCTGGATATTTTCAAATCATTGAAGGAACAGACCGGACAGGGATATTTTGAAGGGCTGCTTTTGAAATATTTTCTGGAAAATACCCATAAATCGATTGTGACTGTAGAGCCGGAAAAAGGGCTGAATGAAAAAAATGAAAATGCCCTGAAAGAAAAACTTCTGGCATATAAAAATGGATTAAGCACAGAAGAAATCAAAAAGCTGATGGATGATACGCTGCATTTAAAGGAATATCAGCAGGAGCCGTCAGCAAAAGAAGACCTGGAAAAGATACCGATGTTAGAGCGTGCCGATATGAAAAAAGAGGCGGCGCCGCTTATAAATGAAGAAAAAACGGTTTCCGGCATTCCGGTGATTCACCATGAAATGTATGCAAACGGCATTAACTATATTTCGATGATTTTTGATATTGCAGATATCAAAGAAGAGTGGATTCCGTATCTTGGAATACTCAAAGCGGTTCTGGGTGATATGGATACGCAGGATTACAGCTATGAAGACCTGGCAAATGAAATTAACCTTCATACTGGCGGAATTTCTATTAATATGATTGCAGCCGCGGATCATAAAAAGAAAGGTGCGCTGGTACAGAAGCTGGAGGTCAGCGTAAAGGCTCTGCATGAAGAAACAGATACAGCGCTGCGACTGATGCTAAGCATGCTGTGCCGTACAAAATTTGAGAACGATAAGCGTCTTTATGAGGTAATCGCCCAGGCAAAATCCAGAATGGAAATGCAGCTGATGCAGGCGGGCCACTCGATATCGGCACTGCGGGCTTTGTCATATTTCTCAGAATCTGCGCGGTTTAGCGACCTTGCCGGAGGGATTGGCCTGTACCGGATTCTTTCGAAGGCGGAGAGTGATTTTGAAAATCAGAAAGAATCTGTAAAAGAGATACTCGGACAGCTGGTTCATATGATTTTCAGCCAGAAGAGGCTTATGGCCGGACTGACTGCAGATGCAGACGGATATCAGGCATTTCAGGCAGGACTGGCAGAGTTTCACAAAGGGCTGTTTACGGAGGAGTGTGAAAAAGAATGTACCAGGTATGACTGTAAGAAGAAAAACGAAGGCTTTAAAGATGCAGCACAGGTTCAGTATGTATCCAGGGCCGGCAATTTCTGCAGTCATGGCTTTGCTTACACAGGCGCTCTGCGTATTTTAAAAGTAATTCTTAATTATGATTACCTGTGGCTGAATATCCGGGTAAAGGGCGGCGCTTATGGATGCATGAGCGGATTTGCAAGAAACGGAGATACTTATTTTTGCACTTACCGGGATCCGAATCTTCGCAAGTCAAATGAGATTTTCGATGGAATTGCAGATTATATCAGAAATTTTGACGCAGATGAGCGTGATATGACGAAATATATCATCGGCACAGTCAGCGGCATGGATACCCCGCTGAATCCGTCCGCAAAAGGTATCCGTTCCATGATGGCTTATCTGACCGGGGTTACACAGGAGGATATCCAGAGAGAACGCGACGAGGTACTGTGTGCAGAGCAGAAAGATATCCGGGCGTTAGAGCCGCTGATTTCAGCTGTGCTGTCGGAAAGAAACCTCTGCGTAATCGGAAACGAAACGATGCTGGAAAAAGAGGCGGATTTGTTTTTGAATCTGGAAGATTTATTTTAGAAACAGGAGAAAAGGCGGCGGAATGAAACCATGAAGTAACCGTTCAGACAGGTTAGCACAAGGGCTGCCCGGCGAAGGTATCTGAACGGTTACGCCATGAACACAGAAAGGGACAGCATGGAAAACAGTACAGGTTTTAAATCAGGCTTTGTAACGATTATCGGAAGGCCGAATGTGGGAAAATCAACGCTGATGAATCAGATTATCGGCCAGAAAATTGCAATTACGTCAAACAAGCCGCAGACGACACGAAACCGCATACAGACAGTTTATACAGATATGGACCGGGGGCAGATTGTCTTCTTAGACACCCCCGGCATCCATAAAGCTAAAAATAAACTTGGCAGATATATGGTCAGCTCAGCGGAGCATACGATGAAGGATGCAGATGTTATTTTGTGGCTGGTAGAGCCGACTAACTTTGCAGGAGCAGGCGAACGGCATATCGCGGAGGTTCTTGGCAGAGTAAAGCTTCCTGTTATTTTAGTTATTAATAAAATTGATACTTTAGCACATAAAGACGAGCTTCTTCGATTTATCGATACATACCGTCAGATTTATGAATTTGACGAAATTATCCCGGCTTCTGCCTTAAAAGGAGAAAATGTTCCAAAGATTGTTGACCTGATTTATAAGTATCTGCCTTACGGTCCGATGTTTTATGATGAAGATACGGTTACTGACCAGCCGCAGCGTCAGATTGTAGCGGAAATTATCCGGGAGAAAGCGCTGCATGCCCTGGACGAAGAGGTTCCGCACGGCATTGCGGTGACGATTGACCGGATGAAACAGCGGAAAGATAAAAAGAATATTACAGATATCGAAGCGACGATTATCTGTGAGCGGGATTCGCACAAAGGCATTATTATCGGCAAAGGCGGCGCGATGTTGAAAAAAATAGGAACGAATGCCCGTTTTGAGATTGAAAAATTTTTAGAGGGCCAGATAAATTTAAGGCTCTGGGTGAAAGTGAAAAAAAACTGGCGGGACAGCGATGCTTTGTTAAAGAATTTTGGCTATAAAGAACAGAACTGATTTCAGGCTGTTATTTATCCAGTAACTGGAAAACTGCCAGATTTTATCTCGTATTCACAAAGCAGATTATGCAGAACCTATTTATTATAGAAATAAAGGATTAAGGATAAAGGGGAATGCATATGACAAGAGACTGCTGGAAAGACTTTGCTGATACAGGACGGGTCAGTGATTATTTAAAATACCGGGAACAGATTCGCTGCTGCAGCGCCAAGCCGCGGGCAGCATGGACAGATGGAGCGGAGCATGGGACAGACAGTTGTCCTGACAGGCATGGTGCTCTCGGCAATGCCTGTAGGTGATTATGACAAGCGGTTACAGATACTCACAAGAGAAAGAGGAAAGATTGCGGCTTTTGTGCGCGGTGCAAGACGGCCAAACAGCGTTTTTCTGGCAGCATCCAGTCCTTTTTCTTTTGGAAAGTTTGAAGTGTTTGAGTCAAAAAGCGCATATACGCTGGCAAAAACAGATATTGCAGAATATTTCCGTGAACTGAGCATGGATTTGGATGCGGCGTATTATGGATTTTATTTTCTGGAAATGGCATCGTATTATACGCAGGAAAATATGGATGGCACGGATTTTTTAAATCTTTTATATATGACACTGAAAGCGCTGCTAAAGCCGTCGCTGAATAACAGGCTGATTCGCAGAATTTATGAGCTGCGTGTCCTTGTGCTTTTAGGCGAATATCCGAATGTATTTTCCTGTATGAAATGTGCACGCAGGCAGGAGCTGTATTATTTTTCCATGCAGCGTCACGGTGTATTGTGCCCGGACTGTCTGAAAGGAGAACGCGCGGTGCCGTTAGATGAATCGGCGCTGTATGCTCTGCAGTACATTCTGACTGCACCGTTGGAAAAGCTGTATACGTTTACGCTGAGCGCACCGGTACTGGCAAAGCTGGACGAAATTGTATCCGGATACATACACCAGTATAATGACCATGCATTTAAGTCGGAGAGTATGTTGGATGAAGCGGTTAGAACCAAATGTATAAAAAAAGATTGAAAGAAATAAAAAGGTTTAGTATAATGTGCGCGGAGGCTAATGATAAAATTACCTGCATACAATAACAGAGGAGGCAATGGCTATGAAACGGAAGCTGTGTGCGGCATTTTGCATTTTTGCATCAGCCAGCATAATAACAGCCTGCGGAACTTCATTTGAGGCTGATGAAAGCACTGTTTATGTCACAAAACAGGGGAATGTGATAGGCGCTGATATTGAGGATTTTAACGAAGAGTATTATGATGAGGAAGAACTGAAGGCGTATATTACAGAATCTGTAGAAAATTATGTGTCATCGAACGGAGACGGAAGCATTGAACTGCAGAAGTTTGAAACGGAATCATCGGATGACGGCATCATGGCGCACCTGTACCTGAATTACGCAACATATATTGATTATGCATTATTTAATGATGTTACGTTTTTCGCAGGAACAATACCACAGGCAGGAGAAGAGGGGTATGAATTTAATCAGGATTTCATAGGGGTGGAAGAAGGAAGTCCGAAAGAGAGCATGGATGTTCAAAATCTGCTTGAGGATGAAGATGTGAAAGCTGTCATGATAGGAGAAGAAACGGTTGTGAAAATCGACGGAACGATTCAGTGTGTATCAGACGGGAATGTGGATGTTTTAGGCAAGAATCTGGTGCGCGTACATTATGACAGAGAAAATCCTGATGCACAGCCGGGCTGTATTTTGTATAAATAAGGCAGGTTTTATCAATATGGAGGAAAAAAAGATGGAAAAATCTATGGAAAAGATTGTAACGCTTGCGAAAGCCAGGGGATTCGTGTATCCGGGGTCTGAGATTTATGGCGGACTTGCAAATACATGGGATTACGGCAATCTTGGAGTGGAGCTTAAAAATAATGTGAAAAGAGCCTGGTGGAGGAAATTTGTACAGGAAAATCCATATAATGTAGGAGTTGACTGTGCCATTTTAATGAATCCGCAGACCTGGGCAGCATCCGGGCATTTAGGCGGCTTTTCAGATCCTTTAATGGACTGTAAGGAATGCCATGAGCGTTTCCGGGCTGATAAAATCATTGAAGACTTTGCCCAGGAACATGAGATAACGCTGGAAGAAAGCGTAGACGGCTGGTCAAACGAAGCTATGGTAAATTTTATAGAAGAACATAACGTTCCGTGCCCTGGCTGCGGAAAACACAATTTTACCGATATCCGTCAGTTTAACCTGATGTTCAAAACATTCCAGGGTGTCACGGAAGACGCAAAAAATACGGTTTATTTGAGACCGGAGACGGCCCAGGGCATCTTTGTTAATTTTAAAAATGTTCAGAGAACCTCCCGCAAAAAGATTCCTTTTGGCATTGCACAGATTGGCAAATCTTTCCGTAATGAAATTACGCCTGGCAATTTTACATTCCGTACAAGAGAGTTTGAGCAGATGGAGCTGGAGTTTTTCTGTGAGCCTGGCACGGATCTTGAGTGGTTTGAATACTGGAGAAGCTTTTGCCGTGACTGGCTGTTAAGTCTTGGAATGAAAGAAGAAGAGCTGCGCTTAAGAGACCATGATCCTGCCGAACTGGCTTTTTACAGCAAAGCTACTACGGATTTTGAGTTCCTGTTTCCGTTTGGCTGGGGCGAGCTGTGGGGAATTGCAGACCGCACCGATTACGACCTGACACAGCATCAGAATACTTCCGGGCAGGATATGTCTTATTTTGACGATACCAAAAATGAAAAATATGTACCGTATGTAATCGAACCTTCACTTGGCGCAGACCGTGTTGTGCTGGCCTTTTTATGTGCGGCTTATGATGAAGAAAATATCGGCACAGAGGAAAAACCGGATATGCGTACCGTTCTGCATTTTCATCCGGCGCTGGCTCCGGTTAAAATCGGAGTGCTTCCGCTCTCGAAAAAACTGAACGAAGGAGCAGAAAAAGTCTTTACACAGCTTTCGAAAAAATATAACTGTGAATTTGATGACCGGGGGAATATCGGGAAAAGGTACCGCAGACAGGATGAAATCGGGACTCCGTTCTGCGTGACTTATGATTTCGACTCTGAAAATGACCATGCTGTTACGGTGCGCTTCCGCGATTCTATGGAACAGGAACGGGTGGAGATTGAGCGGCTTGAGGATTATTTTGCAGATAAGTTTGAATTTTAGCAGTAAAAGCATATGCTGGTAACAGTTCAGATAGTCCTGCACATTTACTGTGCGGGACGTAAGAAAGTGATTCAGGAGTGCAAAAATCCCATCGCGAAGCAATTTTAAATGGATTTTTGCATGTAACAGGTCAGCCTGTCTGAACTGTTACATATGCCGCTATATTTTTCTGACTAAATTTGAAAAATATGTTGCGATTATGGAAAATTGTGTTAAAATAAATATGTGCGCAGACTCTCTGCGCAGATAATGTTAACAATGTGAATGGAATTCGGACAAGCCTGTCTGTAGAATGTTCACAAAAAAATAACCAAAGTAATATTTAGGAGGAATTAGCAAATGGCAAACAAATGGGTATATTTGTTCAGCGAAGGCAAAGCAGACATGCGTGAGCTGCTTGGCGGCAAAGGCGCAAACCTGGCAGAGATGACAAACCTCGGACTTCCGGTTCCGCAGGGATTTACCATCACAACAGAAGCTTGTACACAGTATTATGAAGACGGCCGCGAAATCAACGAAGAGATTCAGGGCCAGATCAATGAATACATTGTAAAAATGGAAGAGATTACAGGCAAAAAGTTCGGTGACAAGGAAAATCCGCTGCTCGTGTCTGTACGTTCCGGTGCAAGAGCTTCTATGCCGGGTATGATGGATACCATCTTAAACCTTGGTTTAAATGAAACTGTAGTAGAAGTTATTGCTGCAAAATCCGGCAATGCACGCTGGGCATGGGACTGCTACCGCAGATTTATCCAGATGTATTCTGACGTTGTTATGGAAGTAGGCAAAAAATACTTCGAACAGCTCATTGATGCAATGAAAGAGAAAAAAGGCGTTACGTATGACGTAGACCTGACTGCAGATGATCTGAAAGAATTAGCAACACAGTTTAAGGCTGAATACAAAGCTAAAATTGGCAGCGACTTCCCGGATGACCCGAAGGAGCAGTTAATGGGCGCAATCAAGGCTGTATTCCGTTCCTGGGACAACCCTCGTGCAAATGTATACCGCCGCGACAACGATATTCCGTATTCCTGGGGTACTGCTGTAAACGTACAGTCTATGGCATTTGGAAATATGGGCGACGACTGCGGTACAGGTGTTGCATTTACCCGTGACCCTGCAACAGGCGAAAGAAAGCTGATGGGAGAATTCCTTGTAAATGCACAGGGCGAAGACGTAGTAGCCGGCGTGCGTACACCAATGCCAATCGCAAAAATGGAAGAAGAATTCCCGGAAGCATTCAAGCAGTTTACCGAAGTATGCGAAAAACTCGAAAAACACTACAGAGATATGCAGGATATGGAGTTTACAGTTGAAAACAAAAAACTCTATATGCTCCAGACAAGAAACGGCAAGAGAACAGCACAGGCTGCATTAAAGATTGCCTGTGATTTAGTAGACGAGGGAATGCGCACAGAAGAAGAAGCTGTTGCTATGATTGATCCTCGTAACTTAGATACATTACTGCATCCGCAGTTTGACGCTGCTGCATTAAAAGCTGCAACACCGGCTGGCAAAGGCCTTGGAGCATCTCCGGGAGCTGCCTGCGGCAAGATTGTATTCTCGGCAGAGGATGCAGAAGCATGGCATGACAGAGGTGAAAAAGTTGTTCTGGTACGTCTTGAGACATCACCGGAAGATATTACAGGCATGAAGGCTGCCCAGGGTATCTTAACTGTACGCGGCGGCATGACCTCTCACGCAGCTGTTGTTGCCCGCGGTATGGGTACCTGCTGTGTATCTGGATGCGGCGACATTGCAATGGATGAAGAAAATAAGAAATTTACACTTGCCGGAAAAGAATATCACGAAGGAGATTTCATTTCCATTGACGGTTCTACCGGTAACATTTATGACGGCGAAATCCAGACGGTAGACGCTACTATCGCAGGCGAATTCGGCAGAATTATGGACTGGGCAGACAAGTATAGAAGATTAAAAGTACGTACAAATGCAGATACACCGGCAGATGCGAAAAAAGCACGCGAGCTGGGCGCTGAAGGTATCGGTCTTTGCCGTACAGAGCATATGTTCTTCGAAGAAGACAGAATTGCAGC
>CANDJC010000126.1 GCA_947384955.1 uncultured Eubacterium sp.
CGAATAGGTGCCGCGTCCCGTCCGCAGCCACAGCGTAAACGCAGAATGCCTAGGGATTCTTAACATTCCGGAGCAGCCGCAGGAAGCCAGTGCATCTTCCCGTCACCCGGCGTCCGCGCAGCCATCCCCCCTCACCCCCTCTCCGCAAACACCATCCCTAAAATCACCCCCTGATATCTCGCATACACCTTCCGCAAAACCCCCGAAATAAAATAAACCCCGGCTGCCGTCCCCACAGACAGCACCGCATACTTCCCAAAAAGCTCCAGATAGGAATCCCCCGGAAACATCCTCGTCATCCGTCCGCTCCACGCATGATGCGATAAAAACAGCGGAAAGCTAAACTTCCCCATCCAGTACACCGCCCGGTTATCAAACAGCGGCGCAAGCATCCCCTGATGACTGAAGCTAATCGTAACCGACACCGCAAACAGCACTAAAATAATAAATTCCATTCTCGACGTGCCATGACCGAATGTCCAGTACAATGCAAACAGATATCCGCCGATTTCAGCAAAAGACAGCAGTATTTTTGCAAAAGACGTGAATTTCAGTTCCTTTAATTTCTGACATGCCAGATAGCAGATACAGCCGGCACACAGCACTCCGGCTGCGCGCAAAAGGCCCTTAAAGCAAAAGCCCATCCAGTCTGTATTTCCCCTCAGCACTCTTGTAAGGGCATACAGGCTGCCCAGTATGCCAAGTGCGCCTATCGGTGCCACAATATGCAAAAAGAACTCCTTCTTCCAGAAAAACAGCGGCAGAAACAAAAGCATGACATACAGCATTGCTGAAATATACCAGGTGGCGCCGTTCGCATTATAATCATTAAAGCCTGCCATTCGTAAGAAAAACAGCTCCCATATGCTCAGTATCCCGTGTTTGCAGATTAAACGCAGGGGCAGAATCCCGCCGGCCGTATTTTTAATTACAAAAGAAACAGCCCATGCCACATAGTATTCCGGGCACATGCTTTTTATTTTGTGGAATAAAAACTGCCAGGTACTCTTCCAGACCGGGATGCCTTCGGTATTTTGTTTCATAACCGACGCAGCCATCAAAAACCCGGAGACCAGAAAGAAAAATTCTACCATATTCGCCCCGTTATAAAACAGAAATTTTTCATCTCCGGCAAAATAAATCGAATGAAAGCTCATAATTACAAGCGAAAAAATAAATTTCCAAAAGTCAATCGAACCGTTTCTTTTTTTCATGATGCCTCCATGTAAAAACCAGCATTCCGGCCAGTGCTCCGGCAAGCACGCCGCAGCTGTCTAAGAGCATGTCCGATATCTGGCAGCTCCTTCCCGGGACAAACATCTGATGTATTTCGTCAGATACCGCATACAGCGCTCCGGCAAGCAGGGGAACCCGTATCAGTCTGAGCCGCTTTTTTGTCCTGTCGTCATAGCTTCCGGCTATCAGAAATCCCAGTACGGCATACTCTGTGGCATGGGCTGTTTTCCGAATCGGGTGGTCAATCATGCCTGCAAAGGCCATCTGCTCTTTTTCATCCATTTCATCAAAACCGGGTACGAACATCTGGCCGAATAAAATTCCAATCGACGTGCTGTCCCCTGTCGACTGCTCTGCATTCCTGGCTGAGAATGTAAAAATAACAATCATCCAGCACACTGCCAGTACGAAAAATACCTTCTTTCTTATATTTACATTTAAATATTTATCCATTAACGGCTCCTTTTTAATCATCTATGGTAACAACTGTATAGGCACAGTCTCCCAGGCCGATTTCTTCCCCGTATTCCAGAATATGTTCCGCATGAAGCGCTTCAATCTGCCTGATAAAATCCTCTCCCTCCTGCGCCATATACACATAATCCACGCAAGCCTGGTCTAAAGCTACCGGGTCTTTGGATGCAAAAATTCCGATATCATGAATATCCGCTCCGAAAGACGGCCCGCTGCAGTCACATCCAAAGGAATCCCCGTTCATTACATTGATATAGAAAATATTGCCGCGCAGCGCTTCCGTAATGGACAGTCCCGCTTCCGCCATTGCTTCCAGCAAGACTTCCTGTCCCCTGTCCCGATAACTGTCAGCGGCGTCCAGTATGCGCTTTCTTCCTTCCTTTGCACTCATCCCAATCGAAATATTATGAATGGCTCCTCCAAATCCAGCCAGCTCATCTTCCACAAAATGCGTAAGAATCAGAAAGCTGTCATATTTTTGAAAGCCTGCCCCGACAGCATTTTCCATCAAATGAATTCCGTCTCTTACCGGAATGACCACCGTTCCCTGTTCCTCTATCCGGTCTATTTCCGCAATTTCCAGATAGCCGGATGCCAGTCCTGTCCCAAGGCTTCCTGCTGCCGGGCCGCAGTCTGCAATCGTACCGCCTGCATACTGCACAAGGTCTTTGATAAGCTCCGGCTCCAGATACCCTCTGCCGGCAGAGCTTCCAGAATTGGTTCCGCCAGAATTAATTCCAGAATTAATTCCAGAACTGGTTCCGGAAGAATTAGTTCCAGCAGAATTGATTCCAGCAGAATTAATTCCATAAGAAACTTTCACCGCAGTATTCTGTCCCGGCCCCTTCCCGCCGATTGATTTATATAATTCCAGCATGGCCTGAGCCGAAATTTCCTCTGACATATACACAACCGGAACCGCCCTCGGATGTCTGAAAAAATCCTGTCCGCTTTTTTCTGCACCGCCAGACTCTTCCTCCGTATCCGTGTAAAGCTGCGCGCCTTCCGCGTAACTGCCCCTGTCTGCCGCACTGTCATCCATGCCGTTTCCTGTCTCAGCTTTTGAACCAGCGACAGCCTCCTGAATCCCCGAAGCAGCCGCAGTTTCTCCCTTCTCTTTGAAACCGGAGGCATTTTCTGTCTTTTCTTCTAAGCCGGACGCACCTGCCGTCTGACCCTCCAGGCCGGACGCATCTGCCACGCTGCTGTCCGTCTCCTGTTCCCCCTGTTCCTCCCGGACCTGCCCGGATTGTGTTCCCGCTCCGCCGTCTGCCGCCTGTCCTGACCCGCAGCCCAGATGACTGAATAGAAATAAAGCGCCTAAAAACAAAGCCGTCAGTTTCTTCATAACAGCTCCCCCTTCCCCTTTTGTAAAATATTCCCCGGCACTGTACGTTATATTCTGCAAAACTGCCCAAACCCCATATTCAGACAGCAGCTCTGCCTTTCATATGCTTCTTTCCTATATTTATCGGCTAAATATGAATTCCGTTTTACTTATCATCCGCCTTTCTTATATGCATTTCCTGCCCTGTTATATCCGGCTTTTCTAACCGCTTCGGATTTGCTTTCTGCGGCTTTCCGCTTCGTTTCCCGCAGGATTTCTGCCTGACTTTCCGCATTCTTTCTGCTCAGCTTCTATAATCTGCATTTATTTTCACGTAATCATAGGTCATATCACAGCCCCACGCGGTAGCCTGTGCCTCTCCCTGATTCAGGCTGATACGAATCTGAATCTCGTCCTGTGAAAGTATCTGCGCCGCCTTTTCTTCTGAAAATGCAATTCCGTTTCCATTCTGGCACACCATAAGACTGCCCTGCGCTGAGGACAGCTCGACATCGATTCTGCTTACATCCAGACTGGCTCCGCTGTAACCGATTGCACACAAAATACGCCCGCAGTTGGCATCAGCCCCGAACATCGCGCATTTTACAAGCGTAGAACCAATGACGCTTTTGGCAGCGGTCACTGCTGTCTGAAAATCCGGTGCGCCCGTGCAGACACATTCTAACAGCTTCGATGCGCCTTCCCCGTCTGCCGCAAGCATTCTGGTCAGATTCATAAGCACAAGATAGAGCGCTTTTTTAAACACTTCATATGCACTGCCTTCAGAAGCTATCTCTTCGTTCCCGGCCATGCCGTTTGCCAGAACACATACCATATCATTTGTCGATGTATCTCCGTCAACACTCAGGCAGTTATACGTTACTTTTACCACATCACTGAGCGCTTTTTGCAGCATTTTTGCAGACACCGCCGCGTCTGTTGTTACAAAATTCAGCGTGGTAGCCATATTCGGATGAATCATCCCGCTGCCCTTTGCCATGCCTCCCAGACGGCATATTTTCCCGTCCAGCTCAAAGGAAACCGCCGCTTCCTTTTTCACCGTATCCGTCGTCATAATTGCTTTTGCCGCTTCTTCATGACGCTGCGGCGAAAGTCCGTCTGCCAGCCAGGCAATATGGCTCTCAATCGGCTCTATCGGCAGCGGCTGCCCGATGACCCCGGTAGATGCCACAATCACTTCTTCCGGCTTTATCTGAAGCACCCCTGCCGCAAGCTCACACATCCTTTCAGCCTTTTCTTCCCCGTCGGCATTGCAGGTATTCGCGTTTTTGCTGTTCACAATCACTGCCCTTGCCGTGCCCTTTGACATTTCCAGATTCTTCTTCGTCACAATAATCGGAGCGCCTTTTACTTTATTTTCTGTATAAACGGCCGCTGCCTGACACAGCTTTTCACTGTAAATCATTCCAAGGTCATTCTTATCCCGATTCGGGTTCAGCCCGCAGTGCAAGCCGTTTGCCGAAAATCCGGCCGCTGCGCAGACACCGCCTTTTGCTGACTGATATCCTTTTTCTAATTGTAATTTCATAATTTCCTCCTCAAAATTCATCTTCTTAAAACTTCAGGCTTCCTAATTTTCTTTCTGCGTCACATTATAAACCGGAATTCCATAAAATTCAATATTCAAAATTTCCTGTAAAATTCTGTATAAAATTTATCATGCGGTACATACTTAACAAAGATATCAGATATAAGAAAGGAGAACCGGTACTGATGGATAATCCAGATGAAATCATCTGCAGCTGCCTCGACATTACAAGAGGCATGATAAAAGAAGCTGTAGATAACGGCGCAAAGACGCTTGAGGACGTACAGGAAGTCAACAGTGTAGGAACCGTCTGCGGCTCCTGCATCGAAGAAGTTGAAAACCTGATTGCAGAACTGACCGGAAAATAAAATCCGGCTAAAATACCCCCGCTTACATCCGCGGGGGCATTCTTCCTTTATGGAATGGGAGCAGAAACACTTTTATCCAGCAGGCTGACGTACGGATAGACATGATGAAATCCCCTCTCCGCCGCAAACAGAAAAGAAACCGCGCCAAAAAGCAGAAACTGCAGCCGCACCGATGGAAATACTCTTCCCTTTTTTTCGCAGATTACCGTAAGATATCTGCCAGCTGTTTTCTCATCTTCTGTTTCCTCATCTGCCGTTTCCTGATAACCAGCCAGTATATCCGGAATCGCAGCCAGAGAAATCACAAACGGATACACCGCAAACCGTTCCAGTATAAAATGCTTTGTTAAAAACAGGCTGATTAAAAAATTATAAAACGCACTGTTAAGATAAATACAGCGCATCAAAATATCTGTCACACGCTTTCGATGCATATAAATTAAAACCAGATATAAAAACGAAGGCACCACATATGCCAGACCGCTTGCGTTCCAGTAATAAGAATTCTGGTACGAAGCATATTTTAATGGAAGAAACCGCTGTATCACTGCAAACAGCGCGTCAAAAAAAACATATCCGCACACCGCAGCGCCCAAAACTGCAGCAGCTGTTTTTTTCGTATATTTCAGCGGAAGCAGTACATAGAGCGGGTAAACAAACCACAGGGAATTATGAATCAGCCCGCCAGCCAGTATAAGCAGCGTATACGGCACGATTTTTCTTCCTTTCAGATACGGATACGCAAACATAAAAAAACAAAGCGCCATAGACTGACGCAGCAGATTCATATCATAAGCCAGAAACTGCAGTGTAATATAAAAATATACACCCATCCATGGAATTTTCGAATAATGCGAAATAAACCATACAGCTGCAGACAGCAGAAAACAGCTGATACATGCCAGAAAAACCTGATAAGGAATCCCATTCATGGAAAACACCCTCGATATCAGATGAAACAGCGGTTCATACCAGTACATATTTAAAATATCCCGAAATGTCAGCTGTGCCGTCATATCATAAATATCCCGGTAAGCAAAATAATCAAATCCAATCGCATACCGGAAGGAAGTGATAAAAAGCAGGCTGCAGAATGCCGCCGCCAGATATATGACAGTGCCTGACGGATATTTTCTCTTTTCTGTAAACAGATACCCGGCTCCCGCAAGAGCCAGAATTAAGATATAATAAACAGACATGTTAATTTCCCGCATCCTTTCAAAAAATCATATCCAGATTTTAATTACTTTCAAAAGCTGTTTTTCTATTCAAATCTTATTCCGCCTATTTATATCGAAACATACCATACCAGATGCATTTATTATTTTATCGTATTGGTTTATTCAGACGTCCTGCTTACCACAAACGTCGGCGTTACATTAAATGTGACATTTTCCGTAACCTGGTCACCGAGCGCGCCTACTACATACAGTGCGCCTTCCTCGTTTACGTCAAGCACCATAACGTTCATATCCTGTCTCTGGTTATCCTTCAGCCAGCCTGTCTTAGAAAAGTTTTTCGGCATTTCGCCTTCTGCCTCTTCCTGCTTTAATCCGATTGCAATCTGATTCGGCCCTACTGTTCCATTATCACTCCATGTCGTATTTTTCAGCTTGCTGATATCCACAGATGTATAAGCTACATCAATCTTTACCGGCATATTGGAATTATTTTTCATCTTAATCCTTGGAGAAATAACCTTATTCTGTGTATCCAGGCTGTTGCTGATATCAAAATTCACAAACGCCGGCATCGTCACAGACATCAGTGTCGGTTCAACCTTTCCAACCATTTCCATCTGCCCGGACCCGCCAATCGGAATATCTTTCACAGAAGCCCTTTCTGCTGCAAACGTAACTGTAGAAAATAATAATGTCGCTGCCAGTGCAAACTGCATAAAAATCGTCTTTTTCTTCATAATTGCCTCCAGTCTGCATCTGCCATGGTATGTTTACAGCAAAAATCAGTTCTGGACAGTAACGGTAATCTGCGCGCCCGTCTGTCCGATATATTTCGCAGTCGCTTCATCGTAAGCGGAAAAATAAGCCGTCGCCGGATACGAGCCTTTTTCAAGCACTTTATCCAGTTTTGCATTTTCGATATAAGTACCCGGTTTTAAATATCCGGAAGAATAAAGCTCCTCCTGCGTATCATCCGCGATAATACTGACCTGCAGCAGTTTCGCATTATTTCCGGGATTCTCAATTAACAGATTTCCTTTTGCCGTTCCATTTAAAAACACGGGAGAAGTATTAATCGAAAAAGCAATCATGCTCGCATCCAGCTCCTCCTGCAGCTGCTTTCTGCGCTCATCAATATCAATTCCCGGCAGCACGCCCACCGTAGCATTATCATCAAATACCAGTCCGGTATCTTCCTTTCTGTGAAACAGATACCAGCACACACCCGCCGTTATAGCTATCATCAGGCACATTCCGGCAATATACAGGCCCGTTCTTTTTCCTTTGCTCATAACAAATCATTCCCCCTCATATAAAACGTCCTAAAATGTTCCATAAAATGTCAAACATAATTCGTGTACAATTGACATTATATGACAGGATTCGGGGAATCTCAAGCAGATTTAATCGACAAATTTCGACATTTCCCTGTCAGATGTTATTTTCATGAAGCATTGCAAAATAACCGGTCAAAACAGTCCATACATAAGCACAGGTTTTAGGAATCATCAGCATGCCTATCAGCGGAACCGCATCAGCCCAAAGCACAACCGGTATATAAAATCCAAAACTAAGCACGATGGTCAGCCACATATATTGAAAATCAGAATCCTTTTGCTCCTTCGCGCTCTTATAAAACAAAACAATTATCAGCAAGCCTAATAATGCAAACGGAATATTGCGGTATATTCCCCAGGAAAGCGGGGCTTTTGCACTCAGCCACTGGTTTTGCGGAAACAGGCAGAGCGCAATACGCAGTGCAGCCAGCAGATAAACCGCGACAGCCGATGCGTGCTGTCCTTTGATTTGATACCTTATCCGCCAGACATAATACAAAATAACATAAAAAATTGTCATAGTAATCGATGTTATAAATTTACCGGCTCCCAGAGCAGCTGTAAAATTCTGAAGACCTGTCGTGCATAGAGCAAACGCCCGCGGCACTAAATGAAAAGCGTCCCCTGCGCCAAGCACCACAGCCATAATGCCAAATAAACGATACTGCTTGTTACCATTACACTTTGCAATCATCGTAATACCAATAAAAATCACGGAAACCAGATATACCGTGTCAAACAATGTTTCAACAATAGCCTGCATAAAATCTTCCTTCCTTTCTGTTCCTGAATTGTTACTGAAATCCTGAAATTATCTGTGCCAGTAAAATCTCCCTTCTAACATGCTGTTTCTCAGCTTTCCATATGCCAGATACTTTCCTGAACATCGTTCATTTTAATTTAAAAAAATAATGCTTCCTCATAAAACATCCTCATAAAACATATTCTCAATAAATTACTCTTCGTATCATCCCTGTTATTCCGCTGCAGTCATAGCTTCGCTGTAACAAAGAAGAAATAATCAGCGAAAATATAATTCCTATAAACTTCTCTGGCGTAAAACTTTCATCAAAAGCCCCGGAACGGACATTTTTATCGCTCATAAGAACCATATAAAGCCCCTTTTGCATATGCTCCCATGACTGTGCCATAAGCTGCTGCCCGCTTAATTTTTCTTTTCCCATAAAATTCATGGAATGCAGCGTAAAAAACCCGGGATATTTTTCATCGCCTTTTTTCATGCTGTCAAAAACCCATTCCACACAGCTTAAAAAACTGTCAAAATCTTTCTTATTTTCCGAAAAGTGAAAGATATCACACCATACACTTTCCACAGCAGCTGCAGCTAAATCCGCTTTCGAATTGAAATAATTATATACAGAACCAACCGAAATACCGCACGCCGACGCAACAGTTCTGATATTAACAGACTCCCATCCCTGCGTTGTAATAAGTTCCCGGCAGACACTCAAAATTGCTTCTTTCGAAGTAACAGCTGTATTCAAAAAAACACCTCCCTTTAAACTGAACTGTGTTCATTATAATGGCTGACGATTTGATTGTCAAGCAGTTATGCGGTAATATGCTGTATTTTTAAGATAAGGAGGACAGTTATGGGGGGGGTAGATGGGGACGGAAGGATTGTGGATACCCGGACGCCGGGAGAGGGAATTTGCGCGGTCTTCTGGAGGCTGCTCCAGAATGTTAAGAAGCCCTAAGCATTCTGCATTCAGGCTGTGGCTGCGGACGGACGCGGCACCTATTCGCCCTGGCTGAATGCCAGCAGCTACCGGTGCCGCTGCGGCTTCGCCGCCTGGTTTTCGAGCAGAATGCTAAGGGCTTCTAAACATTCTTCCAATGCCTCCAGAAGACCGCGCAAATTCCCTCTCCCGGCTGGTTTTTGGAAGGTGTTACATTTAGATTTGCAGATTCTGTGTTGAATTTTGTTATGGTAAACTACTGCGTGAAAAATGATATGATGCAGATTGTTTCTGATGACTGATTTTCAGGCTGTTTTTTAATTTTTGAATTCTGTTATAATTCTTGTTATGGTAATCTGCTGCGTGAAAAAATGTTAGGTTCAGATTCTCTCTGCTGACTGATTTCTAAAAGTATTACATTTAGATTTGCAGATTCTGTTATAAATTTCAATCTGGCAATCTACTGTGTGAAAAAATGTTTTGTTGCAGATTCTTCTCCTCTGCCTGGTTTTCAGAATGTTTTACTTTTATATTTTTGGATTCTGTTATAATTCTTGTTACGGTAATCTGCTGCATAAAATAATGCTATGCTGCAGATTCTTTCTGCTGCCCGCTTTTCAAAAGTATTGTATCAAGATTTAATAATTCCGTTCTAAATTTCAATATGGTAAACTATTACGTGAAAAATGTTATGATGCAGATTCTCTCTGCTGACTGGTTTCGGAAAAGTTTTACATTTAGATTTTTGAATTCTATTATAATTCTTGTTATGATAATTTAATGTGTAAAAAAATTAGGATGCAGATTTTCTCTGCTGACTGGTTTTCAGAATGTTTTATATTTAGATTTTGAATTCTGTTCTAAATCTAAATATGGTAAACTACTGCGTCAAAAATGTTATGATGCAGATTCTCTCTGCTGACTGGTTTTCGGAAAGTTATATTTTTAGATTTTTGAATTCTATTATAATTCTTGTTATAGTAAACTGCTGTATGAAAAAATATTAAGCTGCAAATTCTCTCTGCTGACTGGTTTTCAAAATGTTTTACATTTAAATCTATAAATTCTATTATAATTCTTGTTATGGTATTACTGCATGAAAAAATGATATGATGTAGATTCTCTCTGCTGACTGGCTTTCAAAAAGTTTTACATCTAGATTTGTAAATTCTGTACTAAATTTCAATATGGTTAACTGCTATGTAAAAATTGATATGACATTAATCCCTCCTTCCAGCTGCTTCGCTAAAGATATTCATCCTAATATAACACCCCGCTGTCACTCAGATATACTTAAATTCACCCCAAAACCTCCCCATTCTTCATGTAAAACTCTGCAAAAACCAGCCGGGTGACGGGAAGATGCCCTGGCTTCCTGTGCCATTGGAGGAATGTTTAGAAGCCCTTGGCATTCTGCTCAAAAACCAGGCGGCGAAGCCGCAGCGGCACCTTTAGCTGCTGGCATTCAGCCAGGGCGAACTAGGTGCTGCGTCCGTCCGCAGCCACAGCGTAAATGCAGAATGCCTAGGGCTTCTTAACATTCCGGAGCCGGCACAGGAAGCCAGGGCATCTTCCCGTCACCCGGCGTCCGAGAGGCCATCCCCCAGCCACTCATTCCAGATTCCTCTTTCCATCAGAATGAAAAACCATTTTCAAAATCCTCTCCGTCGCATGCCCGTCACACGATGCCATAAACCTCTCCCGAAATTCCTCCACACGCTTTTCATCAAACCGCGTCCCGACATTCAATACAAAATCCACAATCTCTTCATTCGTCCTCACAACAGGCCCCGGCGCAAGCTCATGATAATCATAATAAAACCCCCGCCAGTCAAAATACTCCTCCAGGTCATAAGCATAAAAAAGCATCGGCCTGTGAAACAGCGAATACTCAAATACCAGAGACGAATAATCAGAGATACAGATATCGCTGACGCACAGCAGCTCGTCAATACTCAGCTCACTGGTAACATCCTTTGCAAAATCCCTGCAGTCTTCCGGTACCGCAGGCGGATGCGCGACAAACGGATGATGCTTCATCACAAGCACATACTCTTCATCCAGTGACTCTTTCAGTCTGCGCACATCCAGACAGTCCGGCGAAGACGCATGCGAGGCGTGTCCACGGAAAGTCGGCGCATAAAGAATCACCTTGCGGCCATTTGCAAACGGAACCGCCTGATTAAAATGCGCCTTTGCTGATTTTCTAAAATCCTGATTAAAAAATATATCTGTTCTGCTTACCCCGGTAGCTTTCAGGCATTCTTTTCTGTCTCCTAACATCATGGCTTCTTCATAAGCCCATGCAATTTCCGGGCTGCTTAACGTAACATACGACGTATTCCCGTAATAAGGGTATTTCTTCATTTCTTCCGCAGTTTCTCCGTATTTTAACTCCGCCGTGCTAAACCCAAATTTTTTAAAAGCGCCGCATGCGTGCCAGGTCTGCGTCAGAATGGTTTCGCTGCGCATGGATATGCTGCCGATGACATTGCATCCTTCGTTTAGAAAAACATACTTTGCATCGCCCATATCTTTCAGCATAGCCGTACAGCGCCTCGTATATTCAAGTTTTCCCACAAAGCCGCTTCGAAGATAATGGGTGTGTATCATATATTTTTTTTCTTTTTTCAATTTATCATAAATGAGCCGGAAGCTATTGGATACCGATGGCTCCCGGACTTCTACAAACAGAATTTTATTTTCTTTCACCGGCTTTTTCGCATGCAATCTGTAAATGCCCTCAAACAATATCCGAAAGGTAACAAATTTTACGGCATGCGATACCGCGTTTTTGATTTTCTCTAATTTACTCATCCCAGATCATAACCGTCTTTCCCATTAATTTGTGAATATCCGCTTCAAAGGCATTGCGGATATCCCGGATATCCCGAACCCGGAACTGCCCGCCTGTAATATTTTCCAGATAGGAAACAATCTGCGGATGCTTCCTGTATAAATCCAGCAGTCCGGCAAAATCGGCTCTTCCGCTGCGGCTGCTGCCAATCACCCGAAGACCTTTTTCCAATACCATGCGCGTATCAATCGGCACAGGCTCCTCCGACACGCCCAAAAGCCCGATTGTGCCTTCCGGGCGGATATGGCTGATAATCTGGCTGATGGCAGACTGTGCCGCAGAACCGCCGACACACTCAAGTGCATGGTCAAAAGCAAAATCGTCTTTTAATTCTGTAGTCAGAATCACTTCGTCTGCAAATGTAAAATAACTCAGCTTTTCCTCATGCACGCCAAGCACATACAAACGCATGTCAGGCCGCATATAACGCAGCAGAAGTGCCGTAATATAACCCAGATTTCCATCTCCCCACACAGCGGCCTCCTCCATGCGCGAATGAGCCGTGGCAAAAAACCGCTGCAGCGCATGATATCCGACACTGACCAATTCCGTAAATGCCGCTACTGCCGGATTGATATTTCCAGGAAGCCGCAGGACGCGGTCCGGGACTGTCTGCACATATTCCTGCAAAAATCCGTCCTCTCCGCTGGCACGGAATCTGGAGCTGCGCAGATAGTTTTCTGCTATGACCGCGTCTTCTTCCACAGGCAGATTCGGAATCATAACAACCTCGTCCCCTGCCTGAAAATTTCCAGACGGATCATATACGACCCGGCCAATCCCTTCATGAATTAATGCCATGGGCAGTTTTACATTTAGAATTTCCTGCGGACGGCTCCCCTGGTAATACCGCTGGTCTGCATTGCAGATAGACAGATATGTCGGACGGACCAGGATATGAGCCGAATCTAATTCCAGCTGTTTGAATACGACTTCAAACTGGCGGGGGCGTTTTAACTGGTATACTGTATTTAGCATTTGAATTCCTTTCTTTTCAGACTTGGGGGACATTATGGCTCCGCGGACGCCGGGAGAGGGGATTTGCACGGTCTTCCTGCGGCGGCTCCAGAATGTTAAGAATCCCTAAGCATTCTGCATTTACGCTGTGGTACCGGACAGGACGCGGCACCTATTCGCCCTGGCTTACTGCCAGCAGCTACCGGTGCCGCTGCG
>CANDJC010000127.1 GCA_947384955.1 uncultured Eubacterium sp.
TAAAAACACTTTTAATTACCAAGCCTTAAAACAGACAGATAATCCGGTATTATCCATCATTTTTAAAATATTGAGATGTTTGTGGATAATTTATTTTATAGATTGTAAAAAACAGCAAAAGTCAGCATCAAAATGTGACTGCTTAGAAAGCGTAGGGAGCGCCATATGAATATACTGTACGAATTATATGAAAAACAGGAAACACTGCGTCGTGAAGAGAAGAAATATGAGGAGATGTCCAAAAGATACACAGAAATGGTGAAGATAGCGGAAATGCTTAGTAAAGAAAAACGGATGGAACTCCTGCAGCTGTGTAAAAAAATGAATCTGACAGAGCAACAGCTGGATGCGCTGCTTACAGAGTGCAGTAAATTTTTTAATCTGCGTAAAAAACAGCAGGGAGTTCAGATTTCACTGACTGCCGATGGAAGAAAGTTTTTGGAGTATCATTTAAATACAGGAAGTAGGATTTCTAATGAAAAAAGCGAAGAACCATCCAGAAACGAAACTTAATCCAGCTAAACCGCAGCAGAAAAATCTTTTCAGCTTCATTTACATTAAAAAAAGGCATCTCCCATCTGAGATGCCTTTTTTCCATACAGCACTCTGCCGTGCTCAATGTACGACCGCATCATCCATTGTATAGCCTTCCAGCGAGTTTTCCCGTACCTGAATACACACATAACGGATAGCAGCATCTTCATCTGCAAAAAACTGGCGTTCTGCTGCCGGCGAAATACGAATCCAGTCTCCCGATTTCAGCATTACAGTTTCCCCGTCAATCACGGCCTTCCCGCTGCCAGAGAGAATAGCATAGATTTCCTCGTTATTTTTATGAGAGTGAACAAAAGGTACGCCGGCACCTGCCGGAAGAAGATTGATGCTTACTTCTGCACCCGTCAGACAAAGCTGGTCATGAAGTTCTGTTCTTGCGTCTGTTCCCACATTTACTTTGTTAAAATTTGCCATGATATTACCTCCTGATTTGTTGTAACAACATTTGATACAACAATATTTATATCACAGCTTTATTGTAATGTCAAGAGTTACAACAAAATTTTATCAAAACATCCCCCATATTTCCCGCCAAAGAAATGCAGGATATGTTACTGCAGTGAAATTATTTTTTGACTGTCGTTTATAATATCCTGTATCGTTACGGATTTCATCTCATGCTCCATTGCCTTTTGTATCTGCTCCAGCCGTGTATCTAAAATCGAGTGAATATTTTTTCCGACAGGACAGAGCGGGTTTGGGTTTTCATGGAAATGGAAAAGCCCGCCGTCTTCGACACACTCTACGGCATCGTAAACGTCAAACAGAGTAATCTCATGCAGAGGCTTTTCGATATCCGTACCACCGCTGCCTCGCGTAACGCTTACAATGCCGGCTTTTTTCAGCTGCTGCAGCAGTCTTCTGATTACCACAGGATTTGCATTTACGCTGGATGCAAGAAATTCGCTTGTCACTTTATGGTCGTTTTTAAATGTTTCAATACATATAAGTACATGAACGGCAATTGTAAATCTGCTTGAAATCTGCATCGCACACCTCACCTCATTTCATTTCATTTTATTTTATTTTATCTAAGATGGTTTTATTTCTAATCACAATTTTTCTCGTCCGTATAAGTATAGCAGACCAGGGGAAGTTTCTCAATGCCGTTCTCGTAATGAAAAGCCTGCTCCGCAAATCAGCGCTCATTTCTAAATCATATTTTCACAGTGCACACAAAAAACAGCTTGCTTCTAAATCATATTTTCACAGAGCGCACAAAAAACAGCTTGCAATTTTTTAAAATATATGATATGAGTTTCATAAATGCTGAAGGAGGATTTGAGTATAATGGAAAAAAAGAAGTTCATTCTGATTGATGTCCAAAATGATTTTATTACCGGAAGCCTTGGAACAGAGGAAGCGCGCCGGATGCTGCCCCGCCTGATGAAAAAGGCAGAATGTTTTTTGGGGGAAATTCTAATGACACAGGACACGCACTCTGAAAATTATCTGGATACACAGGAAGGCAGAATGCTGCCGGTAGTGCACTGTATCAAAGGGACGCAGGGGTGGGAATTTCCGCAGGAACTGGAAACACTCAGGATGGAAAAGAAAATCAGGGTGTACCAGAAACCCTGCTTTGGAAGCACCAGCCTTGTGTCTGATTTAAAGGACGCTTATGAGAACGGTCTTTTGGATTCCGTTGAACTGGCTGGAATATGCACGGATATTTGTGTGATAACAAATGCGCTGATGATAAAATCTGCACTGCCGGAGCTCCCGGTATCTGTAGACGCTTCCTGCTGTGCGGGTGTTACGCCGGAAAAGCATAAGGCCGCACTGGAGGTGATGAAAAGCTGTCAGATTATCATTACAGGGGAGGACGGAGCATAACGGGTGCCCTTTGGTTTTACAGAGAAATGCCTGTCAAAGAATCTTTGCATGGCGGTATATTCCATGTAAAAGGATGACTGCTTTCCTTTGAACCCTGTTTTCCTGTATCATGGGGTTAAGGAGGACGAAATGAAGGATGATGCCATATATAGAAAAGGAGCAATACTATGAATGTAGGAAATCAGATATTGCATATTCGCAAAGAACAGCAGTTAACTCAGGAGGAATTTGGCAGACTGTTTCATGTGACCCGGCAGACTGTTTCGAATTGGGAAAATGAAAAAAGCTATCCGGACCTGCAGACACTGATAGCCATAAGCAGTCAGTTTGAAATTTCTCTTGATACATTATTAAAGGAGGATTCCAAAATGGTGAGAGCAATGGATAAAGAAAGAATACTGGGTACGATAAAACACGAAAAATCAGTCATAGATTTTTTTACAGGCGCGGGCACTGGAATTACCGCATCCTGCCTGTTTTCTCCGGATTCTGCAGTCAGAACCATGGCAGTCATTGCCGGACTTGTAATGACAGGGATTGGATGGTATAAAAAATCAGTGTATGATAAACGGGTATTGGACTATATAGCAGACGATGAGGAAGCCTGATTTGAAATGCCATTTATCAGAGAATTGAAAGGAGGTTTTTGAAATGGAGGAGAAAATAACATTTAGCCGCGGTACTTTTTTTCATGGGACAAAGGCAGATTTGAAGACAGGCGATTTTTTAAAGGCTGGGTTTTTATCCAATTATGCGGACAGGAAGGCAAAGTATGTTTATTTTGCGGGAACGCTGGATGCGGCAGTCTGGGGCGCGGAATTAGCGGCCGGGGACGGCAGGCAGAGGATTTATGCTGTGGAGCCGGAGGGTGAGTTTGAAGATGACCCGAACGTGACAGATAAGAAATTTCCCGGTAATCCTACAAAGTCTTACCGAACAAAAGAGCCTTTGCGGATTGTTGGCGAGGTGGTCGGCTGGACCGGGCATTCGCCTGAGGTGCTGCAGAACATGCTGGAGAATCTGAAACGTCTGGAGAGTCTGGGAATCGGGGCAATAGAATAGTTTTTGCTGCCTTTAAGCACGGGGCAGGCTGGATACTGACGCTTGCTCCGCATGCCTAAAGAAGCGAAAGGAGCCGGTGCGGACAGGACAGCTGCAGTGAAATAAGGGCTTTCGTACATTCGATGTGTACGGGAGCCCTTGCAGTTTTTACAGGCTCCTGCCAGCGGCATGGGAAAGCAGCTCAGAGATCAGGGCTGCTTAAAAATGCCTGGATATAAGGGAGCGCTGCGCCAATGGAAATGTTGTGTTTTGGCATTTTGCTTATAAGGAGAAAATCATGTGCTTCTGCAAATGGCGTCATCTGCTGAATCTGATTATGGAGAAAGCAGATGTCTTCTTCATGCAGATACTGGGCAAGGTATCCGCCAAGGATAAAGTCGGTGTCATAAATCAGGTGGAGCATGTTGACTGCTTTTGCCAGGTTTGTCAGAAACAGGTTCCAGCGGTTTAGGGCAGACGGCTCTTTCTGCCTCACACTGGCAAAAAAGGATTCGGGTGTTTCGGATTCTGCAAGGAGTGATGTCAGGGACAGTATGGTTTCCATGCAGCCCCTCCTGCCGCAGTAGCATCTGGAACCGTCCGGCTGCATCTGTATGTGCTCGATTGTAGAGCTGTGGCCGTGTTTTCCCGTTAAAATGCTTCCTTTGGATATGATGGCAGCCCCAAGGTGCCTGCTTAATGAGAGGTAAAATGCATCGGCAAGGCCGGGTGAGGCCCATAGTTCTGAAACCGCCGCACTTTCCGCATCGTGGATAAACGAGCACGGGTACGGGAGATGGCTGGAGAATTCTGTAATCGAGAGCCCGGTGCAGGATAAAATCTCGCCGTATAATATCTTTTGCTTATCCGGCGTTACCAGTCCCTGCATGGCGAAGCCGATGCCGAGAATCCGGTCGTCTGCGGTTCCCAGTGAGTTTTTAAATTCAAAGATTTTATCACATACAGTTTTAAAATACGGGCCGCTGCGTTCAAATGCAATTTCATATGTCATGCGGTTTATCTTTTCGCCGTACAGGTTTACGGCAATCATCTTTACTTCTTTTTTTAAAATTTCCACTCCGATACTAATCCGGTAGTCAGTAATAATGGAATAGGCAGCAGCTTTTCTTCCGACCAGTTCTGTATCGATACGGCCGGTTTTTTGAATCAGCCCGTCATTTTCCATTGCCGCCAGATTCGCTGTGACGGTAGGGCGGCTCAGCCGCAGGTCATAGGAAATGTCCTGCTGGGAAACTTTTCTGTTTCTATAAATATACTCATAAATCAGGCTTCGGTTATTCTGTTTAATCTGATTCGGGGTAATGCTTTTTTTCATAATTCAGTCCTCTGTTTTGTAAAATTATTTGGTAAAATATTATTATATCATAGACAGCCTGAAAAAATCCATTGGACATTTTATATGATTTTTAGATTTAAAAATTGTGTATTATTGCACATTGACGAAATGAATTTTTACTGTTATTATGTAAGCACAATTTGATAAATCATTTTGCAAAATAACTTTTGAGAAAGGAGAACGTCATGGGAATTATTGAAAAAATGAGACTGGACGGAAAAAAAGGATTTGTAACAGGAGCAGCAAGGGGAATTGGAAAGAGCACGGCGAAGGCATTCGCAGAAGCAGGCGCGGATGTGGCAGTTGTGGATTTGGATTACGAAGAGGCAGAAAAGACAGCAGAGGAGCTTGCCAGGAAGACTGGCAGGAAAGTGATTGCCATTCAGACGGACTGTACGGACAAGGACCAGGTGGACGCAATGGTGGAACAGGCTGTCCGGGAACTGGGAGGGCTTGACTTCTGCCATAACAATGCAGGCATCTGCATCAATGCCCCGGCGGAGGAAATGACTTATGAGCAGTGGAACAAAGTCATTAACATCAACTTAAACGGCATTTTTCTGACGGATATTGCAGCCGGGAAATATATGCTGGCACACGGGGGAGGGTCCATTATTAACACGGCTTCCATGTCGGCACATATCGTCAACGTTCCGCAGCCGCAGTGCGCGTACAATGCATCCAAGGCAGGCGTGATACAGCTTACGAAGTCGCTGGCAATTGAATGGGCAAAGCGGGGTGTCCGTGTAAACAGTATCAGTCCGGGTTACATCGGGACAGAGCTGACCTTAAATTCACCGACTCTGATCCCGCTGATTGAGAAGTGGAACGCAATGGCTCCGCTGGGAAGAATGGGAACGCCGGAGGAACTGGAGTCAGTCTGTGTATATCTGGCCGGGGACACCAGTACATTTACAACGGGTTCGGATTTTATCATTGACGGTGCGTTCACCTGTTTCTAAACAGGCCATTACATACATGCATATGCGGCATCCATAAGAATTTCTGCGGATGCCGCAGTGAAAAGAAGGGAGAAGCATGGAAACAAAAAGACTGATTGTGAATGGAAAGACGGCGCTGGGGATTGAGCTTGGCTCTACCAGGATTAAGGGCGTGCTTATAGATTTTAAGGGCCGGGTCCTTGCAGTAGGGATTTATGACTGGGAAAATTCTTTTACTGACAATATCTGGACATACAGCCTGGAGGAAATTCATACAGGGATACGCAGGTGCTACAGCTCCCTGCGGGAAGATGTGGAAAGAAAATACGGCGTTTCCCTGCAGAATATCGGTGCCATCGGCATCAGCGCCATGATGCACGGATATATGGCGCTGGATAAGGATGGGAAACAGATTGCACCGTTCCAGACGTGGAGGAATACAAATACGCAGAAGGCGGCGGATGAGCTTACAGAGCTGTTTGATTTTAACATTCCGCTGCGGTGGACGGCAGCCCATTTATGCCAGCGCATCCTTGACCGGGAAAGCCATGTGGAAAAATTAGACTATGCAGTTACGCTGAGTGCCTATATCCATTGGAAGCTTACCGGAAAAAGGGTCATCGGCATCGGGGATGCGGCCGGCATGTTTCCGATTGACTCTGATACGCATGATTATGATGCAGGGATGGTAAAGAAATTTGATGATCTGCTGGAGCCGTATCAGTACCAGTGGAAAATGAGGGATATTTTTCCGAAGGTTCTTGTTGCAGGAGAGGATGCCGGGACACTGACGGAAGAGGGAGCGGCATTTTTAGATGAAACAGGCACACTCCGCGCAGGAATCCCGCTCTGTCCGCCGGAGGGAGACGCGGGGACAGGCATGGCTGCTACGAATTCCGTCGCTCCGGGAACAGGGAATGTGTCGGCAGGCACCAGCACGTTTGCGATGATTGTGCTGGAAAAGCAGCTGAGCAGGGTTTACAGGGAAATTGACATGGTGACAACGCCCGCCGGATTCCCGTGTGCAATGTCCCATGCGAATAACGGTACCTCCGACCTGAATGCATGGATTGAGCTTTTTAAAGAGTTTGCAGAGCTGATGGGGATAAAGGCAGATACGGGAGAGCTGTTTGAAAAGCTGTATACGAATGCTTTAAACGGCGACCCGGACTGCGGAGGGCTTCTCGCATACGGCTACTATTCCGGTGAGAACATTACCATGCTCAATGAAGGGCGGCTGGCATTCCTGCGGACGGCTGAAAGCAGGTTTAACCTGGCGAATTTCATGAAGGTTCATTTGTATACATCCCTTGGGGCTGTAAAGATGGGGATGGATATCCTGATGGAGGACGAGAAGGTAAAGGTGGAGCGGATTATGGGGCATGGCGGCTTTTTTAAGACAAAGGGAGTCGGTCAGAGATACCTGGCGGCTGCAGTCAATGCGCCTGTTACCGTGATGGATACGGCAAGCGAGGGAGGCGCATGGGGCATTGCGCTGCTGGCGGCATATATGATTGATAAGGAAGCGGGAGAAAAGCTGGAGGATTACCTGGAAAACCGGATTTTTGGAGAGCTTTCCGGTGAGACAGTGATACCATATGCAGAAGAAGTGGAAGGTTTTCGGATTTTCATGCAGCGTTATAAAGCAGGGCTTGCCATTGAAAAATCCGCAATCGAAGCAATGGACTGGCAGTAGAAAGGGGAATGATATGGGAAAATGGGGAAAACGCATCGGATACGGAATCGGGGATCTTGGATGCAACCTGGTTTTCAGCACGATGGCATCTTATCTTATGGTTTTTTATACAGATGTGTTTGGCATTACAGCTGCTGCGGCAGGCACCATGATGCTGGTGACAAAATTTATTGACGCATTCACGGATACGGGAATGGGGCTGATAGTAGACCGGACGAATACGAAGTGGGGCCAGGGGAGGCCTTACTTTCTGGCGGGTGCCGTGCCGTTTGCGGTCTTTACATTCCTGACTTTTTATATTCCGGGCTTTGGAAGCGGCGGGAAGCTGGTCTGGGCGTATGTGACATACTGCCTTCTGTGCACGGCGTATACAGTTGTAAACATACCGCTGAATACAATCGTGCCGAGGCTTACGTCCGATATCCATGAGCGGGACATCCTGGTTTCTACAAGAATGGTCTGCGCAATGGCCGGGACGGCGGTTGTCATGTCTATTACGGAGCCGCTGGTACGATTTTTTGGCGGTGGAAATGAGGCGAAAGGCTATCTTATTACAATGACGGTATATGGAATCGCCGCGATGTGCATCTTTTTTATAACATTCGCCAGTACGGAGGAAGTGGTTCCGCCTACCGTCAGCCAGAAGCATTCCTCGCTGAAAGAGGATTTTAAGGGGCTTACCGGCCAGGCATGGATACTGTTTCTGCTGAATCTGTTTTATTTTTCCCTTTATGTGGTAAGGAGCACGACAGTCATTTACTATTTCAAATATAATCTGGACAGGACAGAGTGGCTGTCGCTGGTAGGGATTCTGGGTATTCTGTCAGGTCTGCCGATGCTTCTGCTGCTCCCGTCCCTGGAAAAAAAGTACAGCAAGAGGAGCCTGATGTTTTTCAGCATCCTTTTATACATAGCGGGAGACCTTCTGATTTACGTCGGACGGAACCAGACGGTATGCCTTTTGGCTGGACTGGTCATTACCGGACTGGGGATTTATGGCATTTTCGGGATTACGTTTGCCATGCAGCCGGATGTCATTGATTATTCGGAGTATAAGAAAAATGCAAGCGTGGCAGGGCTGATTGCGGCATTCCAGGGATTTTTTGTAAAGGGCGGAATGGGGCTTACGAGCTTTATCATCGGCGCGTTTTTAAAAAACGGAGGGTATGTAGCGAATGCAGTCCAGACAGAGAAAGCACTTTCTTACATTGAAATCTGTTTTATCTGGATTCCGGTTGTTTTGTGCATATTAATCGCAGCGCTTACTTATTTTTATAAGCTGGACGGCCTGCGCGGGGAAATGACGCGTGAGCTGGAAGCCCGGAGGATGAATCAGGCAGATGGAATATAAAGGTGCAATTTTTGATATGGACGGACTGCTGTTTGATACAGAATGCATTTATCAGCAGACATGGCAGGAAATTGCCAGGGAAATGGGTGTGAAGCTGGATGGCAGTTTTGTGAAAGCCATTTCCGGCACAAACGGGAGCCGTATGTGCCGGGTAATCGAACGGTATTACCATGTTCCGGACGGAACAGCCATTATGGACGAGTGCATGGGGCGGATCAGGAGAAAACTGTCTGCCCATGTGCCGGTGAAAAAAGGCGTGCATGAAATACTGGATTTTTTTCAGAAAAAAAGAATCCGGATGGCAGTGGCAAGCAGCAGCTCCGTCCGCCAGATTGAGTCCAATCTGGAAACTGCAGGCATACGGGGGTATTTTTCTGCTGTCGTCAGCGGGACGCAGGTCAGCAGAGGAAAGCCGGAGCCGGATATATTCCTTTGTGCGGCGGAGCGGATTGGCTGCGCACCGGATGCGTGTTTTGTGTTTGAAGACAGTGAAAACGGGATAAAAGCGGGCTATGCGGCGGGATGCACTACGGTTATGGTTCCGGATCTGATGGCAGCCTCTTCCGCTATTCTGCCATACTGCGGGAAAATCTGCAGAGACCTTCTGCAGGCAGAACAGGAGATCAGCAAAATGCTGCAGGACTAAGAATAACCGTGATATGATACTGATAAGCACTGAAGTCTGCCGGATAACGCCGGCTCACGAGCACCAGGCTCTGGAACGTTATGGCATGGTTTATCGCTCATGAGTATCACAACCGTCCCATACAGCGTGCTGGAACAGATGACAAAGCATCCGCTGACAGATGCGGGGATAGAAAAATTTATTGCCGACAGCATGAAATAAAAGGCGGAAAATAGGGCTGCTGCATGGAGCGTGCAGCAGTCGCTTCGACCGGGAAAGTGCCTTTTGTAAGCTCTTTTTTTATCATGACAGGCGGGAGTAAAACTGCCGCGCATTTTATTCTTTATATACCAGTTTCCCTCCGCTTTCTTTTACAGCTTTCCGGTACATTTTCATCTGCCTGCGGCTGCTGTTTTTATTTACAGCCAGCGTCTTCAGCGGAGTGCCTTCCAAATCGCAGTACGCCAGCTTCAGATTTCCCGACAGGTTCGCCTTTTCCAAGGGGGTGCGCCCTGCCTCCAGCCATACAAGTTTCTTTAAGTGCCTGGTGTCCAGGGTTTTCAGTTTCCCCATATAGCATTCCAGCCGTTTCAGTTTTGCACCCTCCGGCGCCTGGAATGTTTTTTGGTCCAGCACTGTCATTTTCTTATTATTTACCATATCCATACGGCTCAGGTTTTTCCCAATCCTGACCTGGCGGAATGCGCCGCTATAGGCATAGACGCGTTTCAGCGGGCTGATATGGGATACATCAAGAACCCCGCATTCCAGATCATGTGCACCAAGATAAACAAGAGGCGTCTTGTCTGAAACTTTTAGGCTTGTGCTGTCTATTTTGGTGAAGGGGTTTCCTGACAGAACCAGGGTTTCCAGTTTATAGTTCCTGCTGACATCTATTTTGGTCAGCCGGTTCTGATCAAGGAAGAGACGCTTTAGATTTTTATTGTCCGAAACATCAATATTTTCCAGTTCATTTTCCTGTATCTGCATATGCTTTAACTTCTCAAGTCCCGTCAGACGTATTTTTTTCAGGCCGCAGCGGCTAATGACAATCCATTCCAGTTTTTTATTTGGCGTAAAGTCGATTTTTTCCAGGTTTCGGTCATTGGTAAGCCATACCCTTTTTAAATCGTCTGCCCCCGCGAATCCTTGAAACGGCGATGTAAATTCTGTATCATTTATGTGAATCGTTGTTACGCCGCAGCCGCTGACATCCAGCCTCTTTAGTTTCATATTTAAAATCTTTATGTTTTTAAGCCCGGCTGCCTGTGAAAAATCAAGCTCCATTTCCGGCGCCGTATCAATACAGAACGTTTCCAGCTGTGCGAGTTTCTCAAAATCCAGGCCCGCCGGTTCTGTATTCTCGAAAGAAACTGTTTTCAGATTGGGAAAAAGCCCGATTCCGGCCACATCGACCCGTACCCCGTCGTAATCATGATACGGGTACTCTTTATGCAGGTTTCCTTCCTGGTACGGGTACGTTACCTTAAGTTCCGAAAGGCCTTCGATTTCCTCCCTGGAAAGAACTCCGTCCCCGCTGGTGTCCGCCTGTGCAGATACTGCCGCACGGAAATTCTCATCTGGAAACGCAGCTTCCACAGAAACCGGTTCCTGCTGTTTCTGCGCGCCTGCATGAACGGTGGCCGCCATGCTGCAGGCCCAGACAGCCGCGGCCGCCAAAAACAGCCCCTTTTTTTTCTTTTTCATTTACACACCCCCTGATTGTTTCAAATGTGCCCGGAACCGTTCCGGGCACATGGAATAGGATAATCCTGCTGCTTTAAAAGAATGGGGTCATTCATTCCTGAACAAATCCACGTAAAGAGAGATGCGCTGGTCCTTTGGGATTTTAAGCGTATCCATAGCTTTTTCGGCTGTCCATCCGGTGCTGTCCATCAGGTTTTTAATAAAAAGCAGCCGGGATTCCTGACGGCCTTCCTCTTTCAGCATTTCCATAGCTTCCGCTTCATTGTATTCTGTCAGGCACATATCTTTCACCTCCGCCCTGTTGGCTGTTATAAATTTTTTAATTTCAAAGTCTTCCGGCATTTCATCAATGGCCCTGTCAATAGCACAGCCGATTCCCGTCTGAGCATCATCTTCTCTGGAGCTGCCGTCTGCCTGGTTATTCCTGACCTGTGCCACAAACCATGCGTATTCACCAAGCGGCCTGCACTTTGAAAGCATCTCCCTGTTATGCCCGTGGTTGATATTTATCATTCTGACCTTTACTTCGATGTCAGGATCTGCATCATGAAAAATCTGTTCTACTTCTGCCTGAATCCGGCTTTCATCCGTCTGTTCATTTATTCCGCTGTATCTGTGCAGCACATTCTGGCGTATTTCTTCTTTGAATGCATCGCTTAAGGACAATGTGCATTCATCCTCTTTTTCGTCCGTGCCGTTGTAAAAGACAGCCAGTTTTGGAAGAGGGAGCGGCAGGAGCTTTCTGCCGTACCGGTTGAGCCTTGCCGAATGGATGAATTTATCATACAGTTTTGCTGCATACATAAATTCGCGGACAGGCATGTTTGGATTATAGGAGCTCTGCTGTTCGTACAATTCTAATGACCTGTAAAGGCTGATGATTTCCGAAACAAGGATGGAAAGGTCATTTTTCATGCCCATATAGACCACGTCCTCAATCGTATTGATGGTGACAGCAGAGATGTCATCATAAGACGTGCCGTGGATGGCGTTGTAAAGAGACAGCGTCCAGCGCTTGTTTTCCTCACGTCCGAATAAAAATCCAAACAGCCGGGATTTGTATTCGCGGTTTCCAGTGCTTTTTAACTGGTTTTCCAGTTCCCGGATGCGTTCTTCCAGTTCTTCATAAGTTTTCTTTTCTGCCATTGTATCCTCCCTGCTGTTTCATGGGTTTATTTTACCATGAAACGGGGCAGCCTGCAAGTGTTATGACAGGCGGCAGAAATCCGGGAGGCTGTACGGACTATGGGATGAATTCAGGGTACTGCCAGATGAAGCCGCTATGAAATTTATTAGTGACTCAGTAATTTGTTAATATCTTGTGCCTGAAAAGCCTGTCAGCTATAATCCGGTATATCAGTTCCAATACATAAATAAAATTTAGGAGGTAATTCTTATGCTGAATGAAAATGTAAAGAAACTGCTGGCAGAGAGCATGTGGGATCTGGCCACCTGTGCCGGTAATGAGCCGAATGTCGTTCCTGTGGCGTTCAAGGATGTAACGGAAGATGGGAAGCTGGTGGTGGGTGACGTATTCCTTGAGACCACGCTGAACAATCTGAAAGCAAACGGCGGCAGGATTGCCATTTCCGTATATGATGCAAAATCCCTGGAAGGCTACCAGATCAAGGGCATTGCGGAGTATGTGACAGAAGGTGCGGTTGTTGATACGTTTAAGGCCATGGTGGAAAAAATGTTCAATGGAGCGGTTACCGCAAAGGGCGCGCTGGTTATTACACCGGAAAAGGTGATCGTGACTACCCCTGGAGCGGAGAACAAAAAAGTTCTGTAAGGCGGACAAAAAGTGGCGGGTGCAGAGCCCATAAAAATGCTCTGTACCCGTTTTGCATATGGAAAATAATAGCTGTGTGATGCTAAAGCTATTACGGTGAATTGAAGCCGACGCCCAGCTCAAGGTATAAAATCCTTCCGATTTCATGGCATGACAGGTATTCTTCATAGCGGTCATGTGCAGTATGCCAGCCTTCATCCC
>CANDJC010000128.1 GCA_947384955.1 uncultured Eubacterium sp.
GGGGCCACAGCGTAAATGCAGAATGCTTAGGGATTCTTAACATTCTGGAGCCGTCACAGGAAGCCGGTGCATCTTCCCGTCACCCGGCGTCCGCGCAGCCAGACTCCCTCCCCATCCCCCCCCCCAAAAAATTTTATAATATAATGAACCATTCCCCAAATCATGACGAATATATATTAAACAGGCATTCACAAATCCGCCAAAAGGAACACCTAAAATCGAAAAACAGGAAAGGAATCGATACAGGAAATCGAAAAAAGGTGAAACATTGAACGCAAGAGAAATCGAAAAATGTATTGACGAGTTCGGCACAGATATCTACCGTTTCTGCCTGAAACTCTGTACAGACAAACCAGACGCCGAAGACCTGTATCAGCAGGTTTTCTTAAAAGCATTAGAAACGGAACTGCCTCTTAACTGGGCACAGAATCCGAAAGCGCTGTTTTTTTCAATCGCTCATAATCTTTGGAAAAGCAGCCGGCGAAAACAGGCCCGCCGCAGCAGAATTGCCCCCTGCAGCAGCCTGAATCATGAAATAGAAGCCGGCACCGAAACAGAAACGGTACTGCGTTCGGATGAAAACATCGAAGAAAATTATCTGCAGAAAGATTTCACTGCACAAATCGGACAGATTATTCAAAATCTCCCGGAAAAGATACGCGTGCCGTTAATCCTTTTTTACCTTTCCGACTGTTCCATAGCTCAAATCGCGGCAGTCATAAAAAAACCGCCTGGAACTGTAAAGAGCCGATTATTTAAAGGAAGAAACCTGATTAAGAAAAAACTGGAGGAAGCTGGCTATGAAAGATAACCGTTTTGATGCACAGACCGAAGCTGCCATACGGGCTGCTATGAAACTGACCGACGAACCCGGACCGGAACTGAATCAGAAACTGAAAACCGCCCTGTACCAGCAGGAGGCCGCTATGCAAAATCAGCCTGCAATGCGCACCCTGTCCGTCTGGTACCTGCCTATGATTCTAAATCTGGCAGTATTTCTTATGCTCTCCGCCGCCTCCCTGATGGTAATAAACAGCATTTATCTTTCTTATTTTGCTGCCGGAATCTGTCTTTATATCGGACTGGCCGGAGTGCTGCTTACCATAGCGGGTGTCAGAAGAGCCGGCCTGAAAAAAGAAATTACCATCCGTGTTAAGAAAAGAGGTGTGCTGGCATGAATCATACAGAAAATCGAAAACCCCCGCTTTTACCTGCAGTTCCTTTCGTCTTACTGCTGATTTCCCTGCGATTCGGGCTGACTTACCAAAAAAGCGGCGGTTTCAGCGGTCTTTCCATGCTGCTTGTGATACTGCTGCTGTGTTTTCTCCTATCTGCGCTCAGTACCGGCGCTTTCTTCGCGGCATGGGTCTATCAGGACTGCCGGAAACGGGGCGACGACCCGGTGTTGTGGGCGGCTGTTGTTTTTATTGCGACTCCCTTTATCGGACTGCTGCTTTATTTTCTCCGCCGCCCGGAACTCAAAAGGGACTGCCCGGCCTGCGGCCATCAAATATCATTCCATGCAAACTACTGTGAACAATGCGGAGCACCCGCGCCAAAAAGGGAGGAACAAACCATGATGTTAAAACAAAAAACCCACCACCTGCCATTTCTGATTGCCGGCGTTATCAGCATGACGCTTATGCTCGTATGCCTCACCGGATTTCTTATCAGCGCCGCCACGGGAAACGGCATAAACACAGATGCCGCCTCTGACGAAAAAATATGGAACCCCGGTGTTATCAGCATGAATTCTTCCAGCTGCCGGGACGGTGTCTGGAAACTGGATTTTAAAAGCGCCAGCAGAGGATTTATCAAAGAACAGGATATGACCATTGAAAATGCAGACACACAGACGCTGTACGCCGCCGTTTCCTGCGGCACAGTACCGGACGGCGCATCGCTTACTTTATGGCTGGTGCAAAACGATGTGGCAAAATCTGTCGATGTTACAAGCCTGTCCGGGCCTTTAGAATATCCATTGCATGAATTTGAAAACGGAAGCATCCGTGTCAGGCTTCAAATCAATGGTGTAGAAGATACCGTTTCAGAAATTTATATTCAGTAAAGGATTCGGGTATCCCGAAAGAAACAGCCTGGCACTGTCAGTGGTCTGCCAGTCAAAAATAAAGGGGCTGCACTTTATCAGCCAGCCCCTACTTTTTTTATCTCTACAAAAACTCCTTCGGCACCTGGTCAATTGTCTTCCACTTCTCCATTGCCTGCTCCATGCTCATACCTTTCGCAATCGCATCCTTCCTGACCGCATTCACCGCCTGAATCTCCTTCATCTTATCGCCAGTCAGAATATACCCTTTCATCGCAATCAGCGTCGCAGCCCACGCCGCCATCGGAATCACGCAGAACAATACAATTACCACCACATTCATCCCCGGCACAAACGGATCGTCCGCGCCCGGCAGCGCCTGTGAAAAACCGATTGCCGCAGCGGCAAACGCCACAACCGTAGAGCTGAGCGAAGAAACCAGCTTGTCCACAAGCGAAAACAGCGTCCCGATAATACCCGGAACATATTTGCCGGAACGGTAAGTTTCATAATCGGAACAGTCCGCTACCATCGGAATCGGCATATCGGCGGTTGCATAATACGCGCCGTAGCCAATGCCAAAGAATAAAATAAACAGCACCGTATACAGATTCAGCGTCAGATGGAATCCGTTTTCCGTGCTATACAGTGACAGCGTAAACGCGTCTCCGTGCCCCCACAGAATCAGCAGCACCATAACGCCGATATAGCATACAAGCGCAACAGCTACATAGCGCATCAGCGACGCTTTCTGTCCCTGCTTTTGCGAGGTGCGTATCGTTAAATAGAAAAACGGCGCTGAGAACACATATCCTAATACCATCATAGGCAGATACAGGTTATCGTAATCCCCCATCATGCCGCCGTAAAGCATTGCCAGCACAGCCGTATTCGTAGCGATTGCCAGCGCCAGCTTGCATCCTCCTCCGGCTACCATCAGCCTCTGCAGCGGGCCGTTTGCCTTAATCAGGGCAATGTATTCAGAAACCTTTACCTTCTCCTGCGCGGCGCCGCCCATGCCAAAGTATTTCGGCTGGTCTTTTTCCCAGATACCGATAACGCCTAATACGGTAAGCCCTGCCGATACGATAATTGCCGCAGGAATGAGTACATTAAAGAAATTCTGTGTTGTATAATCTCCGAAATTGGCGCGGATAATCGGCGCGCAGAACTGAATTGCCCCCATGCCGAGCATGCTGGCTACCAGATTAAAAATCGTAAACATCGGCCGCTGTTTCGGGTCATTGGTTAAGACCGTCTGGCCGGAACGGGTAACCGAGGTCTGAAATGTATAGCCGATGACATAGATAGCATAAAAGAACACATACAGCACATACCGCATCGGCATCATGCTGGTCGGAACAAGCTGGGTACAAAAATACAGCAGTATCGAAGAAACTGCCATGATTAAATTTCCCAGTACCATAAAAGGCCGGAATTTGCCAAATTTTCCATTCGTTTTATCAATCAGCGCCCCGATAACCGGGTCCGTCACCGCGTCAAACAGACGCATCACCGTAACCATCGTACCGGCAAAAACCGTCAAAAGCCCCAGTACACCGCCGTAATAGGCAATGTATGAGGATGTCAGAATATAATAGACATTCGTAGCCCCGTTATTAAATGGAAACAGGACAAGCTGGTACGGTTTTGCCCGGTTCATTGTAACAGAAGCTGTATTTTCCGTTTTGCTCATAAAAACCCTCCTTTTTGTTCTCAGACAGCCGTATACAGAAAACTCTGCATACGGCTGCCGGATTGCTATTCTTTTTATTCAGATTCACCTTTCAGCTGCCAGAGCGGATGCCCGATGTTTCATTTCAGCTGCCAAACATACACTGCATTCTTTATTTTGCTTTCTGCCTGATTTTGCCGGACAGTCTTCAAAATTCGCTCATTCCCCAGCTTTTCGGATAACTGCTGTTACGCTTCTTTCTTTTTACGAATCTTAAGTATGAGCATAATCACGCTTCCTGCAAACGCAAGCACAACAACTACATTCAAAGCTGTCAGAGCGGTTTTCCACCAAGGTGTAATGACTTTCAGCGTATCGTTTTCTGAAAGACCGTTCATTGCGTTGGAGTTTACCACCGTGTAGAGCACATTATGCATCGCATTGCGCATTGCCAGTACCACATTCGGGTCGTTTTCATACTCTTTCGTATTGGCCTTTGTTGTATGAATCGTCGGGTCCGGGCTGTCCCAGATATCGGAACCTGCCTGCATGCCGTCAATCAGATCCATATACGCGCTGCTGCCGGAGTAGTCTGTAATGCTCATGCCGCGCATGCCGAGCTCGCCCCTTAAATAATCCGTCTGCAGTGCTTTGTAAGCGCCGCACCAGGTTGTGCCCCAGCGGTTGAATCCGCTCATGGTACACCATGCCCCGGCATCCACAACTGCTTTGTCAGCGACTTCCAGATAGATTTCGCGGGCCGTCTGTTCATTGAGCCATGTATTGACGCCGCGGCGGCTGGATTCGGAATCATTTAATGCGACATGCTTTAAGTATACATATACGCCCTTTGACTGAATGCCTTTTGTTTCCGCTGCACAGATGGTTCCTGAAATAAACGGGTCTTCGGAATAGTATTCGAAGTTACGGCCGGAATAAGGCGTGCGGTGCATATTGACACCCGGTCCGTAAAGCCCTGAATATCCCCATGCCAGACAGTCTTCGCCGATACACCGTCCTAAATCCTCCATCAGCTCTGTATTAAAGGTCGCTGCCATCACGTCCTCGGATGTATAGCACATTGCGGAAGCTCCGCCTGTCAGAGCCGCCGTTAAGCCCTGCGGGCCGTTTTCGTCTTTGGTCGCTGCCTTGCCGATTGATTCGCAGGCAGCCGTATTATGGAAGCCCAGCGTAATTGTATTTACCATTTCGCTGTAGGTCAGCTGGTCAAGCAGCTGCTCCCACTGCGGGTCGTCATATTCTTTTCCTATCATAGAAGCCAGAATCAGGCCGTTGTCTGCGCCGAGTGTCGGCATTTCTGCCTTTTCTGCTTCGTCCGCATTGTAGCGGGTAATTGCAAGCGCTGCCACCATCGCGTCGTTTGCGTCCAGCGGCGCTGCTTTCTGCGGGAATGTCCCTTCCCAGTCAGAGCGGGAAAGCCATACCACACTGCCCGGCGATGTCTGGCTCTTATTCGGGTCTGCTTCGTCAAACAGGTTTGTAATGCTGTTTCCCGTAGCGTCTGAAGAAGCAAACATTGTGTTATCCAGTGCGGAATTGGTCCACTTCCATGTTACAGATGTATCGCCCTCAGCATCTCCTCCTTCGATGCCTTTTGCAGCGAGAATATTATTCACTGCTTCATGGGCTCCGTTGCCGATGGTAAAGTAATAATCGCCCTCATCCAGAATATAGGTCTTTGCATTATTGGCATCGTACGTACGAAGCTCTTTTTTCGGTACCTGAATCGTTACATCTGCGGAAGCGCCCGGTTCAAGCACGTCCGTTTTTGTAAATCCGCAAAGCTCAGCGCTTGCTTTTTCAATGCCGTTTTGCTTATCATAATCGGTATAAGGCGACTGGAAATATACCTGTACCGTTTTCTTTCCGGCATAATCACCGGTATTTTTTACTTTTACAGAAATATCAAAGCTGTCGTCATTTTCTTTTACTTTAAAACCGCTGTATTCAAAATCCGTGTAAGAAATGCCATAGCCAAACGGATATGCAACTTCTTTATTATAATCAAAATCTCCGGCATTGCCCGTACCCATGACAGCATCCTCGTAACGCGTCTCATAATAACGGTAGCCAAGATAAATGCCTTCCTGGTAAACGCTGTACATGCCCTGTACGTCAGCGCCGTCTGTATTCAGCTTTAAGGATTCTGCACTCGGATATTTTATCGAATAGAAATTACGCAGTGCAGGATTTGTCATATTGTCATAGCAGAATGTATCCACAATACTGCCCGAAGGCGATACCGCGCCGGAAAGCAGCTGTCCGACACCGTTGATGCCAGTCTGTCCGACGTCGCCAATCCACATGCAGGCATCAATGCCGTAATCTGTGCCGCAGATATCCGGATTTAAGAAATCCAGTTCAATTGCATTGGAAGAATTCAGCAGTACAATAACGCTCTTAAAAGTGCCGTCATCCTTGAGCGCTTTTAATCCAGCCAGCAGTTCCAGTTCTTCTTTCGAAAGCGCCAGATAATTTCCGTCGCCTTCCTGTCCGAAGCTGTAATCCAGGTCATTGCCTGTATCGCCGCACGGAAGGTCCGCGCCTTCACCGCCGGAGCGGGCAAGCACTACAATTGCGGCATCCCCGTAGTCTTTAAAGGAGCTTTTCGCATCTTTTTCAATCACAGACCACGGTGCTTCATTGACCGCGTACTGTGTATTTGCTTCGAGTGTATCAGAAATTGCCTCCGGTGTTTTGCGGGTATATTCCTTTGCGGCGCCTGTGGTATATACGTCCCACAGCGTCTGATTGATTTCAATCCCCTGGTCATTTAACGCATCCTTTAACGTAGGCGCATTTTCGGTAGAAACACCGCCGGAACCCGTACCGCCGTACATAAGCTCTACGGAGCCTCTTGCAAAAAGACTGACTTTTGCGCCGGAACTAAGCGGAAGCGCCTGATTGTCATTTTTCAGCAGCGCCGCGCCTTCCGATTCTACTTTCGCACAAAGCTCTGCTTCATATTTTTCACGTTCTTCATCGGAAGCAAAGTCGCTCTTGAAATACTCCGTATCGCCAGAATTTTCCCCTTTGATAATTTTGGTCGTCTCGATGCCCAGTGCCACATTAATCGTAGTAGCATAACGGTTCGCATAGGATGTACCGATAATAACTGCCACAAGAAGTATGGCTGTTACTGCGCTTAAGACACTCCAGAGTTTCACGCCGGTCCCCTTCTTTTTCATATAAACGTTCCCTCCTTGTTAAATAGTTATATTGATTTCCGCCTAAGCGGAGAAATCACATCATTATACCCAGTTTGCACTCTTACTCTTTGTCTTTTTCAGTCGATAAGCAGGATTTGGCCTGTTTACATGACGGATATCCGCCTTATCCCGCAGCTTTCCTGCGCGTGCTTCCAGCTGCACTTCCCCATTCAGCGGTATCTGGAAGGTAAACACATGCTGCCCTGATTTTTTTCCAATCCTTGTACCGTTTGCATACAGCTCGACTTCCGGCTGATTGGAATAGATTTTAACCGTTGTCTGCGTCTCTGCCCGGTCTTTATAGCGTCTGCCGCAGATATGTACAAACGGCTCTTTGCTCCACCATGCTTTATATAAATAAAAACTGTCCTTTTTCGTTTTGCGGTCAAACGTCACCAGACCCTTATGGTTCATGCCCGGCTCCCCGCCCTGGTCTCTGGCATCTGCTGCAAAATCAAACATATTCCAGACATGCGTCGCCCACAAAAACGGATGCCTCTCAAAGCATTCCAGCATATATTCATGATAAATACACTGGTATTCTTCCGTATGGTCGCCCCGTCGCGGTTTGGAAGAATGCAGATTCGGCATTGCCTCGCACCCGTATTCGGAAAAGCCCAGCGGCCGCTTCGGATAACGGAAATGGAAAAAGTCCATCCACAAATCATTTAAAAACAGCCCCGGCACATACCAGCCCAGATACAGGTTCCAGGATACCAGGTCGCTGATGTGCGCCACACGGTTAAACGGCCCGCACATCGCATAGCATGCCAGCGTCGTCAGCCTCGTCGGGTCCATTTTATGGCACAGGTCATTTAACACATGATGATTGTCCAGCATATCCGCATTATCCTTCGTCGAAATCGTAATCTCATTCGACAGGCCCCAGGTCACAATCGACGGATGATTATAATTCTGCACAATCAGCTCTTTCATCTGCGAAACAGTATTTTCCCTGCCATTCGGCATATGCTCGGATATATAAGGTATTTCCGCCCATACCACCATGCCGTATTCATCGCACAGGTCATAAAAATACTGGTCGTGCTGGTAATGCGCCAGACGGATTGTATTTGCCCCCATCTCCCGAATCAGCTCCATATCCTTTCTGTGATGCTCCTTCGTAATCGCATTGCCGATGGCTTTAAAGTCCTGATGACGGCTGACGCCGCGAAGCGGATACGGACGCCCGTTTAAGAAAAATCCTTTCTTCGGGTCAACAGAAAACGTACGCACGCCGAATCTTGCGCTCACCTCATCCATAATCTGCCCGTCCACAAGCAGCGCCGCATGCGCGGTATAAAGATACGGGTCATTTACGCCGTCCCAAAGATGCACGTCGGGTATCGTAAGCGTCTGGTCTTCTCCTTCCCCGCTTGCGGCCGTACTGCCCTGCGCATCCAGAATCTTTACCTGTACCTTTGCTCCCTTAGCATGATGAAATGTTTCGATATGTATTTTTCCGTTCTTTCCCTCTGCCGAAGGCGTGATTTTGATTCCGCTGCCTCCGAAATAATCCAGGTCAAAGTGGTATTTCGATACGGTTTTTAACACCACATCCCGGTAAATGCCGCCGTAAAATGTAAAATCTGCTTTCTGCGGATACACTTTATCATTCACGCTGTTATCCACAGTCACCTTCAGCACATTTTCATCCTTCAAAAGGTCCGTAACATCTGCCCGGAAAGTGGAATAGCCGCCGTCATGCTTTGCCGCGTTTACGCCGTTGAGCTCTACATCCGCTGAAGCATTCACCCCCTGAAACTCCAGATACACCCGCTCATCCTGCGTAAATGCCGGTTTCGCAAACTTTTTTTCGTAAAGGCAGCTGCCGCGCCAGTAGTCGTTCCCGCCGTCCTGCCCGTCCAGATTGTTCCATGTATGAGGCAGCGTGACTGTCTTTTTTGTGCCAGAAGGTCCCCGAAACTGCCATTCGCCCATCAGCTTTTCATCATTTCGCATAAATACCTCCTCTTTTCAATTTCATTTTTATTAATTTAGCACAAAAAAGACCACCTGGACAAAAATTGTCTCAAGTGGTTCCTATTTTGTCATAAGTGGTCATTTACTAAATGCTGTCCGTCTGAGGGCGCCTCCGGTATCGGTATCACGATACGCAGGGAAACAATATCCTTCTCCTGGTCTAACGATGCCTTTCCGCCGTATTTTTTCGCGATATGCTGAATGCTCTTTACCCCGAATCCATGATAGCCCTTTTCCGGCTTTGAGCTTACAAGCCGCCCCTCTTTATATTTCAGCCTCGAATGGCTCGGATTGCGTATCACAATGACCGCAAACCGGTGTTTTTTATGAATTAAAATATCAATGCTGCGTTTCTCTTCATCCTGAAGCTCCTGAAACGCCGACACAGACTCAATCGCATTATCAATCGCATTGCCGAACAGCGTATATAAATCCACCGCATTCATAAAGCGCAGAATTTTCCCGTCGGCAATACACTGAATCCGAATCCGTACCGACTGGCAGTAAAGGCTTTTTTCGGTCAAAAGGACGTCTAATACCTCATTCCCGGTCCTTACGATATGGTCATAAATCTGCGCTGTGCGCTCCATATCATCTAACTGCCTTGTCTTTTCCTCCGAATCATCCATGCTCCTTAACGCTTCGACCTTATATTTCAAATCATGGCTCTTCTGGTTTAGCTGCGCAATCGTTTCCCTGGAGAGCTGATACTGCTTCTGATGCTGGTGCCACATTAAGTCCATCTGCTGCAGCTCATGGGAAACAGCGCTTTCCCGAAACAGCGCGTTCTGTAAATACAGCACCGTCATACAGTAAACCTGCAGCAGTACATTGACCGGATACTGTTCCAGACTGATTAATTCATTCACATAATAAAACAGATAATCCGAAATCATAGCCAGCATCACCGCCGACGAGAGCTGGCGCGGGCCGACCGCCCGGAAATTTTCAGGAAACATCCACTTTGCAATCGTAAAAAACAGCGCCGCACACCCTGCCCCGTAAACAATCAGATAAGAAGCAGTATGTACAAAATCCAGTACAAACCAGCTGTCGTGTTCCGCTTCCCACATCCACCGGTAAAAGCTGTTAAAAATACAGTCCGTAACGCCCGAACAGACCGAAGTATACAGCACGGCTGTCCAGCTCACATCCGATACAAACCAGACATTCCAAAACTGCATCAAATGAAACAGCGCAATAATGAGCAGCACCAAATCCAGCCTGTCATGCACAGACTCAATTGCATGTGTCCCGGCGATGCAGCAAAGATACGAAACCGCCGCCCGCAGCCTGAAATTTCCCTTATGCTTTAAACGGTACTGAAAACACATGCTGCAGAGCCAGAACGCTGTCCCTGTCAGTACATATTGAAACTGCAGCATTAATTATCGCCTCCCACATAATCCATAAATGCTGAAAGGAATGCTGAACGCATACGTCTGCTGATTTTAAGCTCCTTATCTAAAATTCTGATTGTATTTTCCCGAAGTTCTTTTATATGCTGCAGATTCACCAGGCACCACTGATTACATTTCACAAAATGAAACTCCGCCAGCCCGCTTTCTGCCTGCTTCATCGTTCCCCTGATTTCCAGAACCTCCTGCCTCGTATGATAGCGCAGGGTATGCCCGTCTATTTCCACAAAATAAATATCCCGCGTTTCCAGACACCTTGCCCCGCTTTTAATCGCAAGCCAGACACGTCCCGGCGAACGGCTCTCCGCACGCTTTAAGGCCCTTCCCAGCTTGACAGAAAAATTGTAATACGTAATCGGCTTTAAAATAAAATCAAACGCGTCCACAGAATATCCTTCAATCGCGTACTGTTCCAGCTTTGTAATAAATACAATGACGACATTTTCATCTAAGGAGCGTATCTGCTTCGCCGTTTCCATGCCGCTTAACCCCTTCATCCCGATGTCCATCAAAAGGATGTCATACTGGCCGCGGAAATCGTCTAAAAGGTCCATGCCGTTTGCATATTCCATGGTCTGGATTTCCTTTGCGGATTCTGTCTGGTAACGCCTGATGTATTCTCTGATTATTTTCCGGTAACCGGCATTGTCTTCTAAAATTGCAATGAACATGTCTGGGTTTCTCCTGTTCGTAAAGCATCCTGCACTGCGGCTTTCTTCCAAAAATCTTCTTTATAATTTCTGCCCTTAAATTCTGCCAGCATCTTAACTCCCTCCAGTAATTTATAACAGCAGTTTCTATCTATTATATACCGTTTTCTTCATTACACAAGCGGTATCGTGTTTTTCTATTCTCCGAATGCAGTTCCCCGCAGGCAAATGTAAGTGTAATACGTGTAAACGAATTCCGCTCGGATGCCACCGCCAGCCCGATATCCATCCGCCTGCAAAGTCTGCTTACAATATACAGCCCCATACCTGTGCTCCCGGCATGCAGCCTTCCGTTGCTTCCGGTAAAGCCCCGTTCGGTAACCCGGTTCAGCTCATAATCCGGTATTCCGATTCCGTTATCTTCAAAAATAATGCAGGAATCTTTCGAAAGGATGCTTATCCGGCATCCGGGACAGTATTTTGCGCTGTTTATAAAAAGCTGTTTTAATATAAAGCACAAAGCCTTTTTATCTGTACAGACCGTAAAATCACCCTGGAGCGAAACGCTGATTCCGGATGCCGTTAAGATTTCCATCTGGCTTTTGACGGCTTCATGGATGACATCCGATACCCGGACACTCTGAATCTGGGTATCCTTCTGGGCGTCTCTCAGGCGGGCATAATATAAAATACTTTCCGTCAGGTTATCCGCCTTTCTTAACTCGCGTTTTAACTTATATGCATCGCCGCCGTTTGATAAAATAAGGGAACAGGCTGCAAGAGGCGTTTTGATTTCGTGTATCCAGCTTTCTACATAGCTGCAGTAGTCTTCTTTTTCGCGTCTGGCTGCTTCCGTAATTCCAATGGCAGAGGCTGATATCTCTTTCATGATTTCATAATATCTTTTTTCAACAGCATTTGCCGGCTTTGGAAGTATTTCACCAAGCAGATATCGTTCTGGAAGCTGTCTGACAAGGTGCTCTAAACGCCGCAGCCTGTTTCGCTCAATAAAGAAGCTGACAGTCAGCCAGCATACAGTCAGTATTACAAATATAAGCGCAGATAATACGGTAAGCGCCCGGGCTGCTCCGGCAAAAGCCATGCAGGAAAGGAATAAAAGAACGCCGATTGACAGAAAACACAGCGTCACTGCTTTTGCGTAAAGGTATTCAAAAAAACTCATAAGCGGTACCCCACGCCCCGTACGGTCCGGATACAGCCCTCAGCGCCCAGCTTCTTCAGCTTTTCCCGCAGGCGGTTCACATTTACATAAAGCGTATTTTCATCAATATACAGGCTGCTGTTCCATAAATCTTCGATAATTTCCTCACGGGTACACAGATTTTTGCGCATCAGGCAGGCAAGAATCCTTGTCTCATTCCTGGTCAGTTCCTGACAGGCATCCCCGTGACAGACTGTCATATCTGCCAGATTCAGAATCAGGCCCCGGGCTGATAAAACCGGGCTGCTTTTTCGCTTCAGCAGTCTGGCAATTCTCGCAAGCAGCACCGATGAGTGAAACGGTTTTCGAATGTAATCATCCGCTCCCACACTGAACCCGAGCAGCTCGTCTTCGGCAGATTCTCTTGCGGTCAGAAATATAACCGGAACATCTGAGGTCCTGCGCAGCTGCCGGCAGATTTCATATCCGCTTTCCCCGGGCAGGCTGATGTCCAGCAGCGCAAGGTCACAGGGCGGTGCGCTCACGGTCTGATAACCATTGGCGCGCAGCAGAATCGTCAGTTCTTCTAAAACGGCATCGTCGTCTTCGATTAATAAGATTTTTTCCATAGTTTTCTGTCTCCGCTGTTAAAATGTGAAAGATTCATTAAAAGACTGGCTTTGTGTAAAAGTTTGTATGATTTTATGATAACACATTCTTTCTTATTTATCATCAGGTTTTGTATTTTTATGGATGTGCCAGATGTTAGAAAATGGAACTGGCTGGCAGGGGGAGGGGGTTTTTGGCCCCTCGGACGCCGGGTGGCGGGAAGATGCACCGGCTTCCTGCTCGGGCTCCGGAATGTTATGTAAACCAAAACAAAATTGAGTTAAGGAGTGGGCCCCCCCGGGGGCGGCCCCCCC
>CANDJC010000129.1 GCA_947384955.1 uncultured Eubacterium sp.
CAGTTGGTAGAGCACTTGACTTTTAATCAAGTTGTCGGGGGTTCGATTCCCCCGTGTCTCATTTTTATGAAATTGAATAGTTTTGTTAGAAATAGCTGAAGACCTTTTATAGTATAGGTTTTTGGCTTTTTTGATACCTTTCTCTGCGCATCTCTGTTTCTGTCTTGCATGGCATGTCTGTAGACGCCTTTCATGACATAATCTGTTCCCCAGCCGCCGAACCGCATGATATCTTCCTCAGGAATATTCATGGCGCTCATTTTTGATGCAAAATAATGCCGGAGCTTATGAAGGGGAAAATGCGGGATGCTGAGACCGGTGCAGTAAATGCCCAGAACGGCAGATATAAAACCGTGATAGTTTCTTGCTGTTTTTGGGCTTTTGTCTTTTGAAATCCTGTTTATTTCTGTCTGGATGTCCAGGACAGTGATATCATGAACATTTTCGTCCAGAAACGCCGGGGAAAGCATTTTCATAATATGCCATAAGGATTGTCCTTAAAAGAGGCCACGGGGCAGTACCGTGGTGCGTTTAAAGCAGTAACGCCGGACAAATTCAGGAAAACATGGCCGGAGAAGTCGGATAGTTGAGACAGACAGGACGTATATTACGTCTCAGTCTTGCTATTTCCGCACCAGTCCCGGCACCGGGAACAATACGGTAAAATACAGCGTGCTTTCGGATGCCTTAAAAAAGAAGTGCCGGAATAAACTGGGATATGCAGTATTTAAAAAGGAGAAACCGTTCCGGCTTGTTAGGACGGCATATGCGGGCGAAACATCTGGGGCCGCATGAAATCTGGATACTGGGTGCCGCTGCTGTATAAAGGAAGAGTACGGTCGGAAAAGAAATAAAGGCACTATTCGAGACATCTCGAATTCTCGCAGAACAAAAACCCTGGCTTTGACAGCCAGGGTTTTCTATTAAATTATATTTGAAATCTTTCTTGACAAAATGATAATTATACGCTAAGATAATAATTGTATCATATCAAAATAAAAGGGAGTTTTAAAGGAGGTCTATTTATGAAGATGAAAATGTCAGACCGCATAGCACAGCTGCTCCAGGAAAAAGATATGACGCAGAAAGAGCTGTCTGAAGCTGCAAATATGACAGAATCAGCAATATCCCATTATATGAAAGGCGACCGTGTGCCAAGGGGTGTAAATCTTATCAAAATAGCAAAGGCGCTGGGGACAACAGCGGATTATCTGCTTGGGCAGGATGATTGTTTTGACCGGGACAGCGATATAAGACTTGCCAAAACGCTAATTGCCCGAAATTCGCCGGGAATGAGCAAAGAGGAAAAAATGGAGTTAATCAGTATTTTAATGGAAAGTGATTAGGAGGGAGGTGTAGCATGAGGCTTAAAGATGAGCAGTATGAGGAAATAAAACGGACTGTAATTGAAACGTTTGCAGAATACGATATAAAAAGCGTTCCAATCAGTGCTTTTGAAATGGCTTTTAAAATGGGAATTGCTGTTGTTCCATATTCATCTTTGGATGCAAAAGGCCAAAATTTGGCTATGGTATACAGTAAGGATGGCTATTCCTATGAGGATGGCGCTAAGTGGACAATTTATTATAACGATGCCTGCGAAAATTATGGCCGGATAAATCAAACAATTATGCATGAAATTGGACATTTTGCAATGGGGCATACAGACGAGGGCGATGAAGATGAAAAAGAGGCAGAGGCAAAATTTTTTGCAAAATATGCTCTAGCACCGCCGCCGCTCATTCACAATATGGTGAGACCGATAAGTCCTGAAGCAGTCATGAACACGTTCGATATTAGTTATCAGGCTGCAAAAATTGCGTGTAGGTATTATCAGAACTGGCTTGAGTATGGAGACCGGTTTTATACAGATTATGAGGAAAAAATGTTAGAGCTGTTTGAAGTCGCGTAAAAGATGATGTACAGGTGTTTTGCCTTTACATAAACAAAACCAAGCACACAAGATGCTTGGCTGTTTGTTGAAAAGTGTTTCCGCAATCAACTGGTTATAATAATCTCTGAACAATTTTATTATAACATTGAGGGACTCTTTTCGCAAGCAGAAATTGCGAAAGGAGGGGACGGCTCATGTATATCTTAAGGGCATCAAGGCGCACAAAGGACGGCGGGGTTATATACGCCAGGGATTACGGCAAGCGTGCTTTTAGGATTTGGACTGGCCCAGGACCGGAACCAGGCAAAAAATCCAAAAAGAAATAACAGGCAGCATAAGATGCTTTTGCCAGTTGAGGTATCTTTCTACATATAATATCAAGGCGGCGGGAATTATCCCGCCGCCTTGTCTTCTTTTCTTCTGTTTCCGTCTTCATCAAATATTTTTATGTAAGGGGTTCTGCCGATTTTTTCTCCTGTAAAAGTTTTTACGCGTAAAATTAAATCTGCAATAGAACGTTACAGCAGACTATCTATTGAGAAAATTGTTTCCGTGAACCGTTACAATTATGACAATATTTATCGAAGCTGGAATTGGACTTACAGTCCGCATTTCCTTTTTGATAATGATTCTATAACGCATTTGATGTATATTGAAGATGAATCAGAACCATATGAATATGATTGCGGATTTTATAATGGGTAGCAGTGATGCTGCTCTTTTTGCATAATGAACATGTTCTGAATAATAAGTGAAAATCATTCAGCAGATGAACAGAAACATAATATAAGAACTGAGAATAAGGAGTATGATGCAGCTGGTTCCGCTGCATCATATTTAATCCTGCCTCAGTCTGTCCTGACAAAAAGTGAAACAAAAAACAACACATAAAATAGTACAGCAAGCAGAACAGACAGGACCAGGGAAAGCATGTCCCATTCCAGATATACAGACATGAAAGCCATAAAACAGAAAAATCCGGCCCATGACAGAAGCACAATTCTGAGTGCTATTCTGAACAATACGGCATTCAGTTTAAGCAGGTCCATTTCAGATAATCTTTTCTTAAACATAAAAATCCCCCTTTCTGTAGACAATCATACTACTATTTACAAATAATGTATACATAATTAGTCAAAAATATGTATTTTGTCAAAAATTTAATACCACACTGATGATAAAATAAAAATATGGAGAGGTGTAGGGAATGAATGTGCTGGATTTTGGAAGAAAACTGAGGGATTTAAGGGAAAAATCAGGAATGTCACAGAGACAGCTTGCTGAACATATAGGTACTTCAAAGGCAACTGTATCATTATATGAACTGCATCAGGGTCTGCCGCCAGCGGATGTACTGGCTAATGCGGCAGTTTTATTCCGTGTAAGCACAGACTATCTTCTCGGATTTGACAAAATAGAAAGAGCAGATTTATCAGGTCTGGATGAAAAAGACAAAGAGCTTGTTTATCATATGATTGCTGTTCTAAGAGAAAAGAATCGGAAATAATTTTTATATATGCATACATAAATTCTTATAATTTGTCATAATATTTGTCATAAAAAAGATGCTTCATATACAGGCATTTTTGGGGTTTTATGTTATGGGTTCGACTCTCCAGTGTCTCATTAGACTTTATAAATATTATTTGTGTAGTATTTATAAGGTTTTTTATAGGTAATTATTTTTTTATGATGTCGATTTCGACATTTTATATTGACATAACATATAAAATGCTATAAGATAAAAACTATAGAAAAGATTTTATAAATAAAGCAAGCAGCACCCGTTAGACGGTTGAGTCATAATTTGGTAGGTTATGGCTAATAAATTAAAAATCAAATATTAACACAAAAGTAACCGCTTTATTTCTCATGGCGGTTATTTTTGTGCCTTTTATCAAGGAACCTGACTATGTATGCTGATACTACTCCACTTACAACGCCAATAACTAATGGTATTACAATTAGTTCACAAAATGTCACTTCTTCTATCACCCTCCTTTCTTAGCAAGGGTATCTATTAGATTAACAGAGCATCGCTGCTCTGACGTGACTCAACCGCCTCCGTCTTATTTAGCCAAAATAAAACGTAGATGCTGCCTGCATTTATTATTCTACAAAATATCCCATATATTGTCAATTAATTTCTTAGTTCTGAACTGCAGCTTTCTGATTTGTTACAGAGAGATATTTTGTCATATTGCTAATTTGTGGTGTGTCATAAAAAAATGCTTGACATATCTGTATATGTACTGTATATATATTTATATACAGTACATATACAGATAAAATGATGTAATAAATATAACTATGAAAGGAGAGGCAGTCATGTTAAAACTGGAACATGTTGAAAAACGTCTGGGTGATTTTTGTCTGCAGGACATATCTTTCGAATTGCCAAAAGGATATATTATGGGCCTGATTGGAGAGAATGGCGCCGGAAAGACAACTCTTCTGAATATCATTCTGGGGTTGTATCAGCCAGATAATGGAAAAGTAAAGCTTTTTAATAAGGAATATGTGAATGCGGAACAGCTTATTAGAAATCAAATCAGCTATGTACTGACAGATGAAAATTTATTTTTACCCGATATCAGTCTGTCAGATAATGTAGGTCTGTTTGGAAAATATTATGATAATTATGAGAAAGACAGTCTTTTCGATTACTGCCGTCAGTTTTCACTGGATACGGGCAAAAAATGGAAGCATATTTCAAAAGGAGAGAAGCTCAAGTTTCAGTTTGCATTTGCGCTGTCACATCATTCCAGACTGCTTGTACTGGATGAACCTGCGGCAAATTTTGACCCGGCGTTTCAGGAGCAGTTTCTGCATATGCTGACGCAGTTTGTAAGCAGCGGCGAGTCCAGCGTGATTCTGGTAACACATCAGCTGTCCCAGCTCGACCGTATTGCTGATTATATTACATTTCTGCATCGTGGAAAAATGGTATGCTCAACAGAAAAAGAAACTCTGACTGACAGCTTCCGGCTCGTGAAAGGAGAAGAATACAAAATAAATCTGATAAACCAGGAGCGTATCGTTTATAAAGAAAAGAATCATTATGGCGTTTCCGCGCTTGTCAGACACTGCAGCATGGATTCGTATGACGCTGCGCTGACCGTAACCATTCCTGTTTTGGAAGAAATGATGTATTATTTTATAAAAAGCGGAAAATTAGATGAAGGGAGTGAAGAGCTTGCTGAAATTTGTCTTAAATGATTACAGAGGCAGGTTTTGGACTGCTTTGAAATCAATTCTTCAGATAATGATGCTGTATTTTTTCTGGATTTATGTATATATAGGAATTATCATGAAAACGGATATGATAAGATACTCGATTGGAATTCTGCCTATGCTGACTGGATTTTTTCTGTCGCGCATGTATCCGAATCAGCTGCACAAATTAATGTTTTTGTGTCCTATGTCTAATGAAGACAGAAAAAAATATATGATAACAGGTTACGGTGTGCGGATTGGGATTTCTATGACAGTGTTTGCAGCGCTCAGCATACCTGCACTGATTGTAAATTATATTTCTATACAGGAATTAACGGCAGCGGGCCTGCTGGTTCTGATTTATGTTTCAGGGGCTAATATGCATCATCCTTTGCTGAGCATGCAGATAGCCAGGACGCAGGAAGATGAAAATTACTGGATTTCTCTTATCTATGCGCTGCTGTCCGTGTTTTCTCAGATTGCCGCCTGTCTTGCTATGGTTTTTCTGGCTTCATGCACAGAAACGGCAGTGGCTGTGATTATTACGGAAACGGCCGCTTCACTCTGGAGAAAGGTGATTGTAATGATTGTGACTGATTTGCTGTTAAATGCAGCGATATGTATCATTTGTTTCAGACCTGTTATGGAATACGGAATGAATTATGAAAAATGCTTCGCTATGTATGCTAAGAAAACACGGTATGAAAAATATTTGGAAGAAAAACGTAAAGGAATATAAACAGCCGCAGCCGGAACGGGAACTATGCTGTAAGGAAAGGAACATGGCTGAATGAATATTGTAATCAGTACAAACAGCAGTCTGGCGATTTATGAGCAGATTGTAAATCAGTTAAAAAATGCAATCTTTAACCATGAAATAAAAGCGGGGGAAGCGCTTCCGTCTATCCGTATGCTTGCCGGAAATCTGGAAGTCAGTGTGATTACTACAAAACGCGCCTATGAAGAGCTTGAAAAAGAAAACCTGATACGTTCCGTAGCGGGAAAAGGTTTTTATGTATGTGATACAAATACAGATTATTTAAAAGAAAAACAGTATATCATGCTGGAAAAGAAAATGACAGAGCTCTTAGATGAGTGTAAAAAAGCCGGAATGAAAAAAAAAGATATTATTTCTATGACAGAAGAGCTGCTGAGAGATTAAGAAGCGGGAAAGCAGACGAAGCTTTATCATGAAAGAGGGAAAAAGCAGCGGAGGAACCTGAGAAGAGAGAAGAAAAAAGCAGCGGAGGAACTTGAATTGAATGTTAAATTTCAAAATGTGACTTATAAAAGAAAAAAATTCTGCCTGCAAAATTTATCGTTTACAATCAGAGAAGGATTTATAACAGCTCTGACTGGGCCGAACGGCGCTGGGAAAACTGCTTTGTGTCATCTTTTGCTCGATAAGAATGCAAGGTATGAGGGAAGTATTCTGGCGGATGATATGGAATGGAGGCAGAACCGCATTGCGAGGATGAACCGAATCGGGTTTGTTTCGGATGAACAGAGATTTTTTATGGAACTGACAGCAATGGAAAATGTGCGTTTGCTGCACTGTCTGTATGATGAATTTTCAGAAGATAAATTCCAGGAAAGCATGGAAAAAATGCAGCTTTCGGTACACACATATCTGAGAGACATGTCCAGAGGCGAATATATCAAATATCAGCTGGCTTTTGCCATGTCTCATAAGACCCGGCTGTATCTGCTGGATGAAGCTTCTGCCGGCATGGACCCTGTATTTAAGAAAGATTTTTTCAGAATGCTGCACGAACTGCTGATGGCAGATGAACAGTGTTCGGTACTGTTCAGCACGCATATACAGGAAGATATCAGGAAGCATATGGACTATGTGATTCATTTAGAACAGGGCAGAGTTCTTTCAGAATGTGAAGCGGGAGAATTTAACGCTGGAACGGCGTTTGAAAATCAGGCGGACAGACGAAACTTTAATACGGAAACAGCGTTTGAAAAACAGGCAGATGCTGATAAAGAAAGGACTGCGGTACATGGACAAAGTTAGAAAATTTGACAGGAAGATGGAGAAGACATTTGAAAGCATTTTTTTTAATGGAAAGACAGGTGCTTTCATACTATGCGGGCTGGGACTGATGTTTATGATGATTCCGGCCGGGTTCGCTGATATACCGGCTGGTGCTGTATGGATTAGCTGTTTCCTGTGTGTTACGGGAGTAAATCAGTATACACATTGTTATCTCAAGGTTCGGGAAAACGGCAGAAGCATTTCTATATACAAAAAATTAGAATTTATGCCAGTGTCGAAAGCAGAAATCAGGAAGGCACGGTTTGCGCATCTGAATCATTTCTGCGTCAGGCTCTGTACGGCTGGCTTTTTGATTCAGCAGCTGGCGTCTTTGCTGAATCACAGTTTTGGAAAAACGTCTGTGCTGTCTGCGTTAATGTGGGCGGCAGCGGTGTGGGCAGCGGGAGGCTGCGGTGTCTGGTTTGGCTAAACGGACGCCGGGCAGTTTCTTGAAAATATGCAGTAACAGAGGTGAAAATATGTATCGGATTATGATTATTGAAGATGACCAGACAATGGCAGAAACGATAAAAAAACAGATTGAATCCTGGGGAAATGAAGGAATATGTGTAAAAGATTTTCAGAATGTCATTCCTGAGTTTATAAAATCGGACCCGCACATGGTTCTTGTGGATATTATGCTGCCGTTTTATAATGGCTATTACTGGTGTACGCAGATACGCAAAATTTCAAATGTCCCTGTTATTTTTCTGTCATCTGCATCGGATAATATGAATATTGTTATGGCTATGAATATGGGAGGCGATGATTTTATTCCAAAGCCGGTGGATTTGAATGTATTGATGGCAAAGCTGCAGGCTGTTCTGCGAAGGGCATATGATATGGGCGGGAAAATTCCGGTGCTCGAACACAGGGGAGCTGTCCTGAATCTGAATGACGCTTCTCTGACTTATCAGGGAGTGCGCATGGAACTGACAAAAAATGATTTCCGGATTCTTCAGACGCTGCTGGAAAATAAGGGGAAGGTGGTCAGCCGGGATACGCTGATGACACGGCTGTGGCAGATGGATTCTTATGTTGAAGAAAATACGCTGACGGTTAATGTAACCAGGCTTCGCAAAAAACTGGAACAGGCCGGACTGAAAGATTTTATAAAAACGAAGGTTGGAAGCGGGTATATTATAGAATGACAGAAAATGATGAACATACCGCCGGATTAGCAGAAGGGGAGCAGTTTCATCAGAAGGGAGAGTAAGGAAGGGATGAAGACAGAACAAATGGAAGATAAGGAGAAAAAGCGGGACATAGTCTGGATTTATTTAAAACAGTACAGGTATACAGCCGCGATGTTTCTGGTATTTGCCTGCATATTTGCGATGGTTTTTTCTCTGTATAATCTGAAAACAGAGGCGGTGCTGTATGCGTCCGGGCTTTGCGCTGCTGTGTCTGCTATCGTACTGTTTCTTCATATGTTTCGTTATCAGAGGAAACATGCAAAAAGGCAGGAAATTCTGAAGAATATACAGATTCTGGGTCAGCCTCTTCCGGATGCGGATACACTGGCAGAAGCTGATTATCAGGAAATGATTCGTGAATTGGAGCATATATGTGCCGGCAATATGACGCAGTGGCACAAAGAACGCCAGGAGAGCCTGGATTATTATACGACATGGGTGCATCAGATAAAGACGCCGATATCTGTCATGCGGATGTCACTGCAGGCGGAAGATACAGATGAACACAGGGAATTGCTTTCACAGCTGTTTCGAATTGAGCAGTATGTGGAAATGGTGTTAAGTTATCTTCGTCTTGGGAGTGAAACGTCGGATTTTGTGATTCAGGAATATACACTGGACCATATAATCCGGGAAGCAGTTCATAAGTATGCGTCTCTGTTTGTAAGGAAGCGCATCCGTCTGTCTTATGAACCGGCGGACTGCAGAGTATTAACAGATGAGAAATGGCTGCTGTTTATAATCGAACAGATTTTATCAAATGCGGTTAAGTATACAAAAGAAGGCGGCTCGGTATCTATCGCAGTGACACCGGAAAAAGTGCTGCAGATATCTGACACGGGAATCGGGATTGCACCGGAAGATATTCCGCGTATTTTTGAAAAAGGATTCACTGGCTATAATGGCAGGGCGGATAAAAAATCAACAGGGCTTGGGCTGTATCTGTGTCATATGGCTGCAGATAAACTCTCCCACAAAATCAGTGCGGAATCTGTGCCTGGCGCTGGAACTGTTTTTTCGATTGACCTTAACAGAGCAGAACTGGAATTATTGTCATAAGCGTTTCCGGCATATCTGAGCAGGCAGCTCCTTACAAAAATGTCACATATAACGGCTGGAATGTCACCTGAATCGATGTCAGGCTTCCGGCCGTTTTGCTATGATAAGGTTACAAAAAAGCAATAATAAAAAACAGGTCAGAAAAAAGACAGGAGGTTTATGAAAAATGGCGATATTAGAAGCGCAGTGCCTGAAAAAGATATATACAACCCGTTTTGGTTCAAATCAGGTACAGGCATTATCCAATGTATCCTTTTCGGTAGAAGAAGGCGAATATGTGGCGATTATGGGGGAATCCGGTTCCGGGAAGACGACACTTTTGAATATTCTGGCAGCGTTAGACAGACCGACCGGAGGACAGGTGCTTTTGGACGGGAAAAGCATGTCAAATGTCAGGGAAAGGGAAATGACGGCGTTCCGGCGCAATAATCTGGGCTTTGTATTTCAGGATTTTAATCTGCTGGATACATTTTCGTTACAGGATAATATTTTTCTGCCGCTGGTACTGGGCGGGAAGGCTTATGAGGAAATGAGGGGCCTGCTTATTCCGATTGCGCATAAGCTTGGGATTTCACAGATTCTTGAAAAATATCCGTACGAAGTATCCGGCGGTCAGAAACAGCGGGCGGCAGTGGCGCGCGCACTGATTACAAAACCCAGACTGGTGCTTGCAGACGAGCCGACAGGGGCTCTGGATTCACGTTCGGCTGACGGGCTGCTGCGTATTTTTAATGAAATCAACAGTGAGGGACAGACAATTCTGATGGTAACGCATTCGGCAAAAGCAGCCAGCCATGCGGGGCGGGTATTATTTATTAAAGACGGCGAGGTGTTTCATCAGATTTACCGGGGAAACAGTACGAATGAGCAGATGTATCAGAAGATTTCTGATATACTCACACTTTTGGCGACAGGCGGTGACAGAAAATGAAAAAAACTTTTTATCCAAAACTGGCGGCGGGCAATATCCGAAAAAACAGCAAGACATATATTCCTTATATTCTTACCTGCATCCTGACAGCTGCAATGTTTTATATTGTAAAATCACTGTCGCTGAATCCGGGGCTTGGCGAGATGATTGGCGGCGATACGATTTCTTATATCATGGAACTTGGAAGCTGGATTGTCGCACTGTTTGCATTTATTTTTCTGTTCTATACGAACAGCTTTCTGGTAAAACGGCGCAAAAAGGAATTTGGCGTTTTTAATATTCTCGGCATGGAAAAAAGACATCTGGCAGCAGTTCTCGGATGGGAGACACTTTATGTGATGCTGTTAAGCCTTACAGGCGGTGTGGGACTTGGAATTGCCCTGGATAAAATCATGTTTCTGCTTATCGGAAAAATACTGGGCGCTGAAATTGTACTTGGATTTTTTATCGAGCCGCAGACAATTCTTATGACGGTAAAGCTGTTTGCTGTCATATTTGTACTGATTTTACTGAATTCTGTCGGGCAGATTCATATTGCAAATCCAATCGAGCTGTTACATGCGGGCAGTGCGGGGGAAAAAGAGCCGAAAACCAAATGGCTGATGACGCTGGCCGGAATGGCATGCGTTGCGGGCGGTTATTATATTGCGCTTACTGTAGAGAATCCATTGATGTCAATTTTTGCTTTTTTTATAGCTGTCATACTTGTCATTATAGGCACATACATGCTGTTTATTGCCGGGAGTATTGCGGTTTTAAAGCTGCTAAAAAAGAATAAGAAATTTTACTATAAAACAAAGCATTTCACAAGCGTTTCCGGCATGATTTACCGTATGAAGCAGAACGCGGCAGGGCTTGCAAACATCTGCATTTTGTCAACGATGGTGCTGGTTACAGTGTCTTCTACCTGTTCGCTGATAATTGGGTTAGAGGATATCCTGAAAACACGCTATCCTCTGGAATTAACCGTTATTTCACACGAAAAAGATGAAAAACGGAGCGAGGAACTGATAAATCTGGCACGTAATATGCAAAAAGAAAAAAATATGCAGGTGTTAAAGGAAGTGCAGTATACGTATCTTAGTTTTTCAGCTTTTATCGAAGGGGATACTTTTCAGGCAGAGCCTCAGGCAGAGCTTGCTGCAGTGGATAACAGCTATGTTTTGCTTTTTATGCCGCTTTCAGATTATAATGCCACGGAAGGAGTACACAAAACGCTGCGTGAGGACGAAATTATGATTTATGCAAACCGGGTGCCGTATGATGAGCCTGTACTGAATCTGTTAGGGAGACAGTACCGGGTTACGGAACAGCTGGATCATTTTATCGGAAACGGCCCGGTAGCTGCGGTGGCGTCAAATGCACTGATTATTGTCTTGCCGGACAGAGAGTGTCTGAATGAAATATATGAAAAGCAGAAAGAAATATACGGGGACAGATGCAGCGATATCTGTCTGCTGTATGGATTTGACTGCGGCAGCGAGAGAGAGGAGCAGAAAGCATATTATTATGAACTGTCCAGGGAAATAGAAGCACAGGGATTTGACGGCCGGACAGAATCCAGGGAAGAAGCAAGAATGTCATTTGCAAGCCTGTATGGGGGATTGTTTTTTATCGGGCTGTTTTTAAGTATTTTGTTTGTGATGGCTACGGTGCTGATTATTTATTATAAACAGATATCAGAAGGATACGATGATAAGGAACGGTTCGCGATTATGCAGAAGGTCGGAATGGAGCTGAGGGAAGTAAAAGCTTCTATTCGTTCCCAGGTGCTGATGGTATTTTTTCTGCCTCTGGCGGTGGCAGGGATTCATACGGCAGCGTCTTTTAAGATGCTGTCGGAGATACTGGCTATACTGAATTTTGTAAATGTGAGGCTGTATGTTTTGTGTACGGTGACGGCATATCTGGTTTTTGCGGGGATGTATGTGGGGATTTATGTGCTGACGGCAAGGGTGTATTATAGGATTGTGAGCAGGTGACAGACGAGGACTGTATAAATTTTTTTGGGGGGAGGGAGGGGCTTTCGGGACGCCGGAGGGAGGAGAGGTCTGCGTTCTGATGTTCCGCTTCCGAAAAGCAGGAAGTTCTAAACTTTCTGCGTCAAAGCTGTGGCAGCGGACGGACCGGCGCCTGATGCCCTGGCGTTACTGGCTGCTGTATGCAGTGGCACTGGCAGGCGCCTTTTGGGGACTTCAGGGTTTTGCCGGAATGCAGGCTGTGTGTCCCCAAATCCTGGGTACTGGGCAGAAAGTTAAGAACTTCCAGCTTTTCTCCAGAGTCACATCAGAACGCAGACCTCTCCTCCCTCCGGCTGGTTTTGGCTGAATTTACGTTAACTGACCGGGATGTACGCTGTTGGCTTTCTGGAAGGCTGCGAAATGTAAATTTGGCAGTAAGTTTTGATTATTTAAATAATGATAGGTTTTGTTAAATATAAGCTGTATCTGCTGTATGAAATTGTAGGGATAAATAAAAGAGATGAAGTTCAGCCGGCAGCAGTTTAACACAGAATAACTAACAGCCAGCAGCAGCTTAATGCAGAATAAATAACTAACAGCCAGCACTGGAGCGTAAATTCAGCCAGAACCAGCTGGGCGGAGAAATTTTTTCTTTCGGATGCGACTCTGGAAAAAAGCTGGAAGTTCTTAGTTTTCTGCTCAATACCC
>CANDJC010000130.1 GCA_947384955.1 uncultured Eubacterium sp.
TAAATGCAGAATACTTAGGGATTCTTAACATTCTGGAGCAGCCGCAGGAAGACCGTGCAAATCCCCTCTCCCGGCGTCCGTGTCCCCATATCCCTCCCCCCGCCATCTCACCCGCACTTCTCAAAAAAATTCACAGCAAAAACATACGCATCCTCCAGCGTAACCTCGCAGGCCACACAATCCCCCACCGGTTTCTCCCCCGAAACAATCTTCATCTTAATCCCTCCATCCCCCATATACTGCCTGAAAGAAACCAGATACCTCTCCTCCATCTCCCCAGCCGTCCTTTCATCCGCCGCAATACAGCTCCACACATGACCCTCTGCCGCCTCCAGCAGCTGCCTCGTACTTCCGGAATATAAAATCCTCCCCTTTTTCATCACCGCCAGCCGGCTGCACACCGCCGCCAAATCCTCCACAACATGCGTCGAAAACAGCACAGTCCGGTTTTTCGAAAAATCCGCCAGCAGATTACGGATACGGATACGTTCCTGCGGGTCAAGCCCTGCCGCCGGTTCATCTGCTATCAGAAAATCCGGCTCGCTTAACATTGCCTGTACAAGCGCCGCCCTGCGCTTCATGCCTCCTGAGAGCTGACGCATTTTCTTTTTCCTGTGCCCGCAAAGGCCTGTTTTTTCCAGGTATTCATCGATGCGCTTTTTACACACTGCCTTCGGAATACCAGCTAATGCCCCCATATATTCCAGGCATTCTTCCACCGTCAGATTCGGATACAAATCTATTTCCTGGGGCAGATATCCGATTTTCTTCTGTATTTTTTCATAAGACGTCTCACTGTACAAAACTCCGTCCATGGAAACGCTTCCTTCCGACGGCCTCTGTATCGTTGTCAGAATCTGCATCAGCGTTGTCTTACCAGCCCCGTTTTCGCCAAGCAGCCCGAAAATCCCGCCCGGAATTTCCAGATTCAACTGATTCAGCGCAGTTACTCCGTTTTTATATTTCTTTGTCAGATTCTTTATGATAATACTCATTGTGTTTATCCCCTTTTCTTTATTATCATCTTTTCTTTATCATCATCAAAACTGCCGCTGCCAGCATCAGAATAAAAGCGGCGCAGACTGCCTCTCCGCACCTCCAGTCTGTATTCCCTTCAGCGCCCAGAAAAGCATAGGAAAACAAATTCCACTTTCCTAAAAAAAGGTCCGCGGCCTTCGAATACGCCAGTATCCATAAAACCAGGCATACCGCAGCCGATGCCCACAGACTGCGGCACAGAATGGAAACGGCAGCCGACAGCATTCCCCAGAATACTGCTGTTACAGAAACTGCCTCCAGAAAAAGCAAAAACAGATGCGCCTCAGATAATTCCGCAGACATTTTTATTGGTTTTTGAAACAGATAAAAGAAACCGTATCCTGCTGCCGACAGCAGGATTACATATACCGACTGTACTGCAATTCTGACATATAGCGAAACCGCCCTCCGTTTCACCGGACAAAGGCAGAGCACCTGTATGCGGCTGCTCACAATTTCCTGCACATACGTATCTGCACAAAATGCAAAAGCCAGTATCGCCACAGGTCCCTCCATTGCAGGCCCGGTTTCCTCAGAATACGTAATTCCCCGTACCAGGCTTAAAAGAATTACAAAACATACCGAATACACAATTTTATAAACCGGCAGACATATTTTTATCTCTTTTCGCATAACGTCTTTCACAAAATCTGCCATCACACTTTTACTCATTTTTGCATATCGCCTTTCTCTAAATCTGCCATCATATCGTTACTCATTTTCGCATAATACCTTTCTCTAAATCTGCCATCACATGCTGTCTCTTTTCGCATAACACCTTTCTCTAAATCTGCCATCACACTTTTTCTCATTTCCGCATAACACCTTTCTCTAAATCTGCCATCACATGCTGCCTCTTTTCGCACAGCGCCTTTTATTCATCTGCTGTCATATCCGCCTTTTTTTCCATAACTGCACAGATAAGAACAGAATCACCCCGGATGCCATCAGCAGAAAACACTGATTCCAAAGCGCCAGCGGCGGCGGAGCCGTTTCAAAAAACTGTCCCGGAAAGCGCACCATAATAGCCAGAGGCCTTCCATAATAGCCGTAAAACCCTTCCGCATTCCTGCTCCCCATATTCGAGTACACAATATACAAAAATAAAACCGGAACCGCCGGAAGCGGATTTCGAAACAGCAGTGATGTGAATGTATAAACGCATACAATCATCAGCATATTCGGCATAATATACATCCCGGACGCACCCAGGAAATCCCGAAGCCGGACTTCAAATCCGCTCCCTCTCGTTTCAAACAGGCAGAGAGCATAATAAACCACATTCAAAACCGCAAGCGCCGTCATTAAAACCGCATATCCCCCGGCCGCCTTTCCGCACACATAAGCCGCTGCGCTTACCGGCTTCGTATGCAGCAGCTCATAAGTACGTTTTCTCGTATCCTGATAAAACAGGAGCGCCAGAAGAAGCACTGCAAAAAAAGCCATAAAAAGTCCCGCAAAATCTGCAAACTTTCTTGAAAAATACCAGGAAAAGCTTTTATCCCGCAGTCTGTCCTCCAGATACGCATTCATCTCTTCCATCGTTCCCGGATGACTGCATGTATCATACCGGTATACATTTGCAGCATCAAAATAGGAATACGTTTCCTCCAGATAATCGCATGCCTCCGTAATGTCCATATCACTGATTTCCTGTATCACCGCCTGGCTTTCTGCCTCGCTCATTCCAAAAGCGCTGATAAACGTTTCTGACAAAATCTGCTCCCATATTTCGCGCCGTTTTGATTCTTCTGTCGGCACATATCCATTTGTAATATCATCATCTCCCTCATTCTTAGAAATCCCGGACATTTCCTTTTCTGATGTAAGAAAGCGGATTTCCAGATACGGATGCAGCATCTGATACATGCCGCATATCACAATCACCAGCCCCGCCCAGAAACACGGATTCTTAAAATAATTCCTGATTTCCCGTCTCATAATAATTCCCATACTGCCACTCCTTTCTCTGATGATGTGATTGTAAAACCGAAATCACAACAAAAAGACAACAGCATACATTTTCCTGCAGGCAGAGCCGTCCGGTATCTGCTCCAGCCCCGCCCGGCCTGATAAAATCGTAAATAACATCATAGCTGAATCTGCAGGGAATCAGGAAACCGCTCAATTGTCAGCCTGGCTGGCAGCTTTGAATGCCGTCTGCATATAAAAAAGCAGGAGCTTCACCCCCTGCTTTTTCGCATCAAATATAAAAAACCTGCTGCATATTTCATTTAACACACCATCCTGATTCAGAAATCTTCACGTATCTTTTTAAAAATGGCTGTCACGGCGGCTCCTTTCTGCCCGGAATTTTCTATCAGCAAAGCCCCTCCATGCTTTTCACAGTAAAGACGGCTGATATACATGCCAAGCCCCGTATGCAGCAGGCTGTCCTTTGCATTCTGCCTGTAAAACGGCTGTTTTCCGATATCTGCTGCTTCCGAAAATCCTTCTCCGTCATCCTGCACACAGATTTTCAGTTCCTCCCTGCTCATAGTTATCTCTATTTCAATCTGTGCCTGCGCGTAGCGTACCGCATTCGATACTATATTCTCCACAGTTTCCAGAATCATTTCCCTGTCGCCGTAAAATACACTGGATTTACTCTCATCCGGCGCATCCTCCGCATTCTTCCTGAAGGAATCCTGTGCGTGCACCTGTATTACCACTTCACTGTTTTTCACAAGCATATCTGTCTCTGTCTGGATTTCCTGTGCCAGTTCCCTGACTGTAACCGGCACTGTTTTCAGTACCCTGTCCTCTAAGCTGTTCATACGGCGCATCGTTTCTACAAAGCAGTCCATACGGTCAATCTGGCGCATACCTTCGGAAAGCATTTCTATAATCTGTCCGGTATCCAGCGTTCCGTCCGGGACATATTCCAGCAGCATTTCCTGATAGCCCTTCAGCACAGACAGCGGCGAGCGGATATCATGTGCAATCGCGGCCCGGAGCGCACGCTCGTCTTCGATATTTTTCCAGAGTCGGCGGTTATTTTCCATAAGCTGTCTGCGCATCCGTTCAAACTGGCTGCATAAGCGTCCGGGCTCATCCTGATTTTCATATGTGACCTGAAATTCTAAATCATTGTCCGCAATTGCGCGCGAAGCAAGGTCTAACTGCCGAAACGGCTCCTTCAGTTTATTCCGGTAAAATAAAAGAACAGCCGCACAGCTTCCCAGAACCGAGCATACAAGAACCGAATACGTCTGTAAAAAATCACACAGCTCTGACATCCTCAAATCATCTGCTTCCATCAAAGACGCTGCCGGCCTTGCTACAGACACAACATAATCCGCATCCTCCTCATTCTGTGCCTGAAAATACCGCTCCAGATTAATATACCTGCTCCAAATCTGTCTCTGCACACGTTTTGCCTGTGTAATAATGACCCCGGACAGGACAAAGCTCAGAATCAGGCTGACTGTCATATACAAAACAATGCTCCTGCGCAGAGAAAGCTGTCTTATTTTTTCCATCTGTATCCCATTCCCCAGACTGTTTCAATATATTCCGTCTCTGTCAGCTGCTGCAGCTTCTTTCGGATTCTTCGGACTAATTCTGTAACCACACGGCTGTCCCCCTGCGCATCATAGCCGCAGACCTTTTCGTAAATCCGCTCTTTGTCAAAAATCTGCCCGGGATTCATAGAGAGGAACTCAATAATGCCGTATTCGAGCTTTGTCAGTTCCAGATTCGTTTTCTTCACCTGTACGGTTCTGGCAGTATAATCAACCGTAAGCTCTCCGTAAAACCGGACTTTGGATTTCGCCTGATGCCGCTCCTCCCGTTTCAGATGCGCAATGATTCTCGCTTCTAATTCTTTCAGGCTGAAAGGCTTTAAAATATAATCGTCTCCGCCCGACAGCAGCCCGTTCACCCGGTCCTGCTCATCCGCCCTGGCCGTCAGAAACAATATCGGACACGTAACCTGCTCCCGAATCCTGCGGCAGACTTCCATGCCGTCCATCCGAGGCATATTAATATCCAGCAGAATCAGGTCCGGATTTTCTTCCGCTTTCTTTAATGCCAGGATTCCGTTTTCCGCTGTCAGGACATTGTAATTTCGAAATTGAAAAAACTGCTTCAGCATTCTGGTCAGCTCTTTGTCATCATCTATAATTAAAATTGTACTGCCCATTCCTTAAAAGATTTCTTTCATTTTCCGCATCCTGTCTATAACCGGAACCTGGAACGGACACCTGCTTTCACACCCGCCGCATTCGATACAGTCCGCGGCATTCGCAGGCATCTGGGCGTAATGTGCCCGCACCGAGCCAGGGACTTCTTTCTGCATGCATGCAAGGTCGTATAATTTATTTGCCATCGCGATATCGATTCCTGCCGGGCAAGGCGCACAGTGCCCGCAGTATGTACACTGTCCTGTTGAAAATGCATGCTTCGGAGCCGAAGCCAGCACGCTTGCATAATCCTTCTGCGCATCCGAAGCAGTTTCATAAGCCACGGCTTCGGATACATGCTGCGGCGTATCACAGCCTGTCAGAATCGATGCCACTGCCGGTCGTGTCAGTGCATAATGAATACACTGCACCGGTGTCAGCTGTACGCCAAACGGAGACGTTTCGGCATGAAACAGGCGTCCTCCGGCATATCCTTTCATAACCGTAATGCCAATGCCTTTCTGTTCGCAGAGCTTATATAACCGTTCCCTTTCCGGCGCAATCCCGCCTAATTTTTCGTCATACTGTTCTGCAAAATACTGTTCTAAGTCCGTCACTGGCGGCAGCATATCAAAAGCCGGATTGACACTGAATAAAATCATTTCTATCTCGCCCTGGCACGCTGCCATCTCAGCTGTCTGCGGATTATGCGTGCTCATGCCGATATGGCGGATTTTCCCTTCCTTTTTTAACTGCCGCACATATTCCATAAACTCCCCGTTTACAGCCTTCTCAAATTCTTCTTTGGTGTCAACAAAATGTATCATTCCAAGGTCAGCATAGTCTGTCTGCAGCCTTTTCAGCAAATCCTCAAAAGCCGGTTTTACTTTCGCTATCTCCCTTGTCCTGACATACTGCCCGTTTTCCCAGACAGACCCGATATGTCCCTGAATCATCCACCGGTCACGCCTTCCTTTAAGTGCCAGCCCGATGTTGGAACGCACATTTGGTTCAGACATCCAGCAGTCTAAAATATTAATGCCTTCCTTATCGCAGGCATCTATGACCGCTTTTACTTCTTCCGTATTATGACGCTCGAGCCATTCTCCTCCAAGACCGATTTCACTTACCATTAACCCAGTCTTTCCAAGTTCCCGATATCTCATGTATTCCTCCTCTATATAATGATAAAGTCCTGTTCTGTTTTTCAGGCAGTACCGCAGCATCAGCCGACTTTGCCAGATGCCAGTACATCCTGCTGCTGTCAAATGCTGCCTGTCTTTTCATATGCATCCGCCGCGCCGCCAGAATTGGTATCTGCCCGTTTCCGGCAAATCTGCCAGTATTTCTTTGATGCTGCTCCCGGCTTACATGCGCCGCACAAGCCCCGCATAAACGGAACGCTGCTCTGGCGGGATTTTCAGGGCATCCATCGCTTTTTCCATGCCCACGCCAAATGACTCCATCACATTCCGGATGGAAGATACCATCGTTTCCTGTTCTTTTACGTTCAGCTTTTCCTCAATTTCATCCTTCAGAATATCCATCAATGCATTTGCCATGCCGTGCTCCCTTCTTAATTCATCTATGACTTCCTGATTCTTTTTTGTGATGAAATCCAGCAGCACGCGGTAATGCTCCCTCACCGCATGCTCTGTCTCCATCCCGCCTTCTGCTATGACCTGCCCCACGTCCGCTTTCTGTGCCTGCTCTGTCAGCGCCCGGTATGCCGCGTATTCCGGCCCTTCCAGCTCTCCCGTTATCACGAGCCGGAACGGAAGGTCCGTCAGCCCCTTTACTTCATAGATGCCCGGAATGCTGCCTTTTTCCAGCATCCCGCATGCCTCCATTTTCCTGAACAGCCCCGCATTCCTCACCGCACGGAACACCGTCAGGGTCACGCTGTCCGCCGGTATGTCCCCTTCATGCTCCGCCGTCCCGATGTAAAAGTTCGCATACCCGCAGATTTTCCGCAGCACGCGCTCGTTCAGCGAATCGTGCGGGTTCTTGTACTCGATGATGTTGTGCCTGCGGAATTTCCGGTAGATTTCCTTTTCCATCCGCAGGCCCTCCTCCTCTTTCACTATCAGGTAGTCCGTCCGCGGCGGCTCCTCTCCCAGAAGATGCTCGCTTTCTATTTTTACCATCTCCCCGTAGCGGTGCATCTCTATCCGCAGCAGCGCCTCGAATCCTGCATGCCAGTCGCTGCGCGGTACCGCCCGCAGCTCTTTCAGCTCCGCGAGCAGCTCCCGGATGCGCGCTTTTTTTCTTTCTTCCGCCAGCTGTCCCGGACCAGTAATGCCCGCTAACGCCTCCTGTTCCGGCCGCCCGCTGTCCGATGCTGTTTCCCCCTGCAGCTGCTTCCCGCCGGATGATGCTTTGTTTTCCATCTCGTTCTTCCCCCGGATTCTGTTCTTTTTTCTCTTTTTTGTTCTGTTCTTTCTGCTCTTTCTATTCTTCCTGTTTAATGCACATGCCCGCTGACAGACATCTGCACAGGCCTGCGCTGCCTCAGAATACTCATTATGCTACATGCGCCGCACAAGCCCCGCATAAACGGAACGCTGCTCCGGCGGGATTTTCAGGGTATCCATTGCTTTTTCTACTCCTATGCCGAGCGACTCCATCACGTTCCGGATAGCAGCTGCCATCGTTTCCTGTCTGGTTTCCTGCTCTTTTACATTCAGCTTTTCCTCAATTTCATCCTTCAGAATATCCATCAATGCATTTGCCATGCCGTGCTCCCTTCTTAATTCATCTATGACTTCCTGATTCTTTTTTGTGATGAAATCCAGCAGCACGCGGTAATGCTCCCTCACCGCATGCTCTGTCTCCATCCCGCCTTCTGCTATGACCTGCCCCACGTCCGCTTTCTGTGCCTGCTCTGTCAGCGCCCGGTATGCCGCGTATTCCGGCCCTTCCAGCTCTCCCGTTATCACGAGCCGGAACGGAAGGTCCGTCAGCCCCTTTACTTCATAGATGCCCGGAATGCTGCCTTTTTCCAGCATCCCGCATGCCTCCATTTTCCTGAACAGCCCCGCATTCCTCACCGCACGGAACACCGTCAGGGTCACGCTGTCCGCCGGTATGTCCCCTTCATGCTCCGCCGTCCCGATGTAAAAGTTCGCATACCCGCAGATTTTCCGCAGCACGCGCTCGTTCAGCGAATCGTGCGGGTTCTTGTACTCGATGATGTTGTGCCTGCGGAATTTCCGGTAGATTTCCTTTTCCATCCGCAGGCCCTCCTCCTCTTTCACTATCAGGTAGTCCGTCCGCGGCGGCTCCTCTCCCAGAAGATGCTCGCTTTCTATTTTTACCATCTCCCCGTAGCGGTGCATCTCTATCCGCAGCAGCGCCTCGAATCCTGCATGCCAGTCGCTGCGCGGTACCGCCCGCAGCTCTTTCAGCTCCGCGAGCAGCTCCCGGATGCGCGCTTTTTTTCTTTCTTCCGCCAGCTGTCCCGGACCAGTAATGCCCGCTAACGCCTCCTGTTCCGGCCGCCCGCTGTCCGATGCTGTTTCCCCCTGCAGCTGCTTCCCGCCGGATGATGCTTTGTTTTTCATCTCGTTCTTCCCCCGGATTCTGTTCTTTTTTCGCTCTTTTCTTCCTGTTCTTTCTTTTTCTGCACATGCCCGCTGCCTGCTCAGTTTTTCTCATAGCAGGTTCTGCATTTTCTCTGCTGCTTTCATTAACTGATATTTTCCACTGCCGCCAGTATTGCCAGCTGTATCTGACTTCATCTTACCATGTATTTTGACACTCTGCAAGGATGATTTCCACACTGCAGACATGCGGATATCTGCCTCCGCCTCCCTTTCCCTGGTACCTGCAAGCTATCACTATCCATATTTCCATAAAAAATAAATTCCCGCACGGCCCTGCATTTATTCTATAATAAAATAAGTAAAGTATAGTGCAGGCAAACAATCTGTGCTATACTAGGCATAATAGAAAAACACATTTCTTTATTTACGAAAGGAGGTATCATATATGCCGACAACCGAAAAAGAATATAATGGCTATTTGTTTGATCAGCTTTCGATTCTTGAACGAATTGAAGCCGTTGCAAAAGAAGAAGCCGTGTTAAAGCAAATAGCCATTGAACGGAGGCAGATAGAGCGCAAGCTTTATCAGCAGCCGCCATTGAAAAGCGAATAACAAATCTAAAATCAAAATAAACGCTGCTGAATGCCGGCAAGGCTGCGGATTCGTGTTTGATACCCAGGTTATCACTAAATTAAAAAATGCCCGGACAAAAATCAGCCTGTAAAAAATCTGATTTCTGTCCGGACATAAGCCTGTACCATCCGCCTGCCTCTCCGTTCTGCGAAAATGATGTTTGCAATCATGCCAGAACCAGAAAACACAGCCGTTTACAAATTTAAATCTTATTCATGCAGCAATGCTTGTACTTCTTCCCGCTGCCGCAAGGACACGGATCATTTGGATATACTTTCTTACTTTCCCTTGTTTTTGGTTTGGCAGATGCAGAGTCGTCTTTATTCGTCCCTGTCACCTTCGCTACCTCTTCGCGCTCTACCTTTTCTTCAATTCTTACATGGTACAGCAGCCGCAGCGTATCTTCACGCATATTCTGGGTCATGCCGTCAAACATTTCAAATCCCATCAGCTTGTACTCTACAAGCGGGTCTCTCTGGCCGTAAGCCTGCAGCCCGATGCCCTGGCGCAGCTGGTCCATATCGTCTAAGTGCGCCATCCATTTCCGGTCAATCACCTTCAGCAGAATAACACGCTCCAGCTCACGGATTGTTTCCGGTTCCGGGAATTCCGCTTCTTTTTCCTCGTACATCTTCACTGCGAGTTCTTTTAATTTGTGTTTTACTTCCTTGACGTTTTTGCAGTCTTCGATGCTTTCAGCCGTCAGCGGCTCAATCGGAATTACCGGCACAAGCAGCTGGTTCAGTTCTTCTAAATCCCATTCTTCCCTGTTTACATCATCAGACAGGCTGGTATCTGCCATCGCTTCCACAAAATCTACAATCATTTTGTAAATCGAATCACGCATGTTTTCACCGTTTAATACTTTCATACGCTCTTCGTACACAATTTCTCTCTGGTCATTCATAACCTGGTCGTATTCCAGCAGATTTTTACGGATGCCGAAGTTATTTGCCTCTATTTTCTTCTGTGCTTTTTCTATCGCATTCGTCAGCATCTTGTGCTGAATTTCTTCACCTTCCGGCACTCCGAGCGCGCTGAATACGTCCATCAGTTTTTCAGAACCAAACAGGCGCATCAGGTCGTCTTCCAGAGAAATGTAAAATTTCGATTCTCCCGGGTCTCCCTGACGGCCGGAACGTCCGCGCAGCTGATTGTCAATACGCCTGGACTCATGGCGCTCTGTACCTATGATTTTCAGACCGCCGGCCTTTCTTGCTTCATCGTCAAGCTTGATATCCGTACCGCGCCCTGCCATATTGGTAGCAATTGTAACTGCTCCGTGCTCTCCGGCATGGCTTACAATCTCGGCTTCCATTTCATGGAACTTCGCATTTAACACCTGATGCTTAATGCCTCTGCGGTTCAGCATTTTATCTAACAGCTCGGATATCTCAATCGTAACCGTTCCTACCAGCACAGGCTGTCCTTTTTTATGGCTTGCTTCTACATCATCGCAGACTGCTTTAAATTTTTCCTTCTGCGTCTTGTATACTGCATCCTGGTGGTCTTCACGGATGACCGGCATATTGGTCGGAATCTCAATAACATCCATGCCGTAAATATCACGGAATTCCTGTTCTTCTGTCAGCGCCGTACCTGTCATGCCTGATTTTTTTTCAAATTTATTAAAGAAGTTCTGAAACGTAATGGTAGCCAGTGTCTTGCTTTCGCGTTTTACCTTGACATGCTCTTTTGCTTCGATTGCCTGATGCAGTCCGTCAGAATAACGGCGGCCAGGCATAATGCGCCCGGTAAACTCATCGACAATCAGCACTTCCTCGTCTTTCACCACATAATCCTTATCACGGAACATCAGATTATGCGCCCGCAGCGCTAAGATAATATTATGCTGGATTTCCAGATTCTCAGCATCTGCCAGGTTTTCTATATTAAAGAATTTTTCAACTTTTTTAACGCCGTCGGCTGTCAGATTTACAACCTTGTCTTTTTCGTTGACAATAAAATCTCCGTCTTCATCTGCTTCCACGCCCATAATGGCGTCCATTTTGGTATATTCTCCTGTGCCTTCGCCGCGCTGCATCTGCTTTGCTAAAATATCGCAGGCTTCGTACAGCTTGGTAGATTTGCCGCTCTGGCCGGAAATAATCAGTGGTGTTCTTGCTTCATCGATTAAAATAGAATCGACCTCATCCACAATGGCGTAGTGAAGGTCCCTCTGTACAAGCTGCTCCTTGTAAATGACCATATTGTCCCTTAAATAGTCAAATCCCAGCTCGTTATTCGTAACATAAGTGATATCACATGCATAGGCTTCCCGGCGCTGGTCACTGTCCATGCTGTTTAAAATACAGCCTACCTTCAGTCCCATAAACTTATGCACCTGTCCCATTTCATCTGCGTCACGCTGTGCCAGATAATCGTTGACGGTAACAATATGGACACCTTTGCCCTCTAATGCATTTAAATAGGAAGGCATGGTCGCTACAAGCGTCTTTCCTTCACCAGTCTTCATTTCTGCGATACGTCCCTGATGCAGGATAATACCGCCAATCAGCTGCACACGGAACGGCTCCATATTGAGTACGCGCCGCGCTGCTTCTCTGACTGCAGCATACGCTTCTACTAAAATATCGTCTAACGTTTCGCCTTCTTTTAAGCGTTTTTTAAATTCTGCTGTCTTATTCTGCAGTTCTTCGTCTGACAGCTCCATCATTGCCGGACGCAGGTTTTCAATTTTATCTACAAGCGGCTTGATTCGTTTTAACTCACGTTCGCTGTGAGTACCGAATATTTTTTCAAATGCTCCCATACAATCTCCTATCGTTGTCGTATACTTATCTAACACCACAAAATCGGTTATATTATAGCACTGATTTGGTGCTGAAACAATAGATAATGCGGTGAACTATTTGTGAATATTTTATAAACTGTGGCAAGAGGCTGGGATTTGCTGGCGTTTTGGATGCTGGGGTGCTGGTTCTGGGATGCTGTGTGGGAGAGGGAAGGGCGGATTCTTGGAAGGGGGTGAACTCTCGGGCAAGGAGTTTGGACTGTTGGGCGGGGATTTGGCCCCTCGGACGCTGGATGGAGAAATATTTTCCTTCTGATGTGAATTTGGAGTAAAGTAAGAAGTTCTAAGTTTTCTGCTTTTAGGTTTTGGCAGCGGACGGACCGGCGCCTGATTCCCTGAGGCTGTATTGGTTCAGGGTATTGGCACTGGCAGGCGCCTTTTGGGGACTTCTTTGCTGTATATAAAGCAGGGTTTTGTGTCCCCAAATCCTGGTTAGCGGGCAGAAAACTAAGAACTTCTAACTTTACTCCAAATTCACATCAGAAGGAAAATATTTCTCCATCCAGCTGTTTGTGACTGGTTCCCATTTTAAATGAATTCCTCTGCTTCTTAGTTTAATTGTATACAGCTGGTTTTCTGTTTCATGCAGTTCCTCTGGTTCTCGGTTTCATGCAGTTCCTCTGGTCCTCTGTTTCATTGTATTCCTCTGCTTCCCGATTTTTATCAAATTCCTGTGGTTTTCTGTTTTATCAAATTCCTCTGCTTCCCGGTTTCATCGTATTCCCTTGCTTCCCTGCTTCATCGTATTCCTC
>CANDJC010000131.1 GCA_947384955.1 uncultured Eubacterium sp.
CTGGCCTGCAGCCAGCAGCTACCGGTGCCGCTTCGGCTTCGCCGCCTGGTTATTGGGCAGAATGCTAAGGGATTCTAAACATTCTTCCAATGCCGCAGGAAGACCGGGCAAATCCCCTCTCCCGGCTGGTTTTTGGCGGATGTTACGTGAGATATTCTGGGTGGAGTATCAATGTTTTTCTGGGATAGTTTCCCGTCACCTGGCGCTCGCTCAGACTGTCTGAAAATACATTTGACTGCTTTTGTTTCCTCTGCTCTAAGCATTATTTTGCTGTTTACATGGGTGTGGTTTTCCATTTATGCTATTGATATTTGTTTCATTTGAGGTTCTAATTTTTGCGGAAGGCAGTTTTGGGGCAGTCTGCCCTTGGCTGAACTGCTGCGAAAAAAGCCGGAGCAGAAAGACAAAGGCTAACGGAGAAAAGATAAAAGGAAAAAGCGAAAACAATAAGGAAAAAGTCAAAACAAAAGGAAAAAACCAAAATAATGAGGAAAAACTAGAACGTTAAGGAAGAAAATGAAAAATAGGACGGCAGGATTCAAGGTAAAAATTGCAGCTGCACTGACAGCGGTGTTACTTGCAGGAATGACTGGCGCGGCGTGCGGCAGTACCGGGGATACAGAAGATAGCAGCGCAGCACAAAACAGTATGAGTAAAGAGGAAGACACAGATACAGGCGGTATTGCGGAGAATGATACAGGTGAAGATATACAAAGGGAAGAAGAGAAAGCCGGCGAGACAGAAATTCAGGTATTTATTGCAGCCAGTCTTCAGAATGTAATGACAAAGCTGGCTGAAAATTATAACAGCCGGCATCCGGAAGTGAAGATTACTTACCATGCTGACAGCTCTGGAACGCTGCTGATACAGATGTTAGAGGGGTATGAATGCGATGTCTTTTTTTCGGCGGCTCAAAAACAGATGGACCAGCTGGAAGCAGAAGGACTGACTGTAGATGGAACACGCACAGATGCGGTTAGAAACCGGGTGATTGTGATAGCAAGGAAAGACAGTAATACAAAAGTAACCGGGCTTTCGGATTTGGGAAAGGCTGAGAGTATTGCGCTGGCAGGCGGGAGTGTTCCGGTCGGAAGATATACCAGGCAGGCGCTTGTAAACATGGGTGTATTAAGGGAAACGGGCGATGCGGCAGAGATTACTGCCAGTGAAATTTCCAAGGCGTTCGGCGGTGTGGAAATCAGCGAGCAGGATAATGTCAGCAAGGTGCTGTTAGCGGTTGCGGAGGGCTCCTGTGAAGCCGGGACGGTATATTGTACGGATTTGTATGGATATGAGGATGAGCTGGAGATTCTGGAGACGGTTGATTATGAGCTGACGGGAGAGGTTATTTACCCGGTTTCGCAGGTGGTGAACCCGCTGGCAGACGAGGTGCAGACAAAGGCGGCGGAGGAGTTTCTTGCGTATATTTTATCGGATGAGGCGAAGCCTGTATTTGAAGAATATTATTATGATACGGAATAGATGGCGGGCACAGCGGGAGGCGGAGGATGGAACAGATAGCAGAAGTATTTCAAAACCTGGACTGGAGTCCTTTGTATATTTCTTTAAAAACTGGGGCGGTGGCAGCTGTTATTTCCTTTTTTCTCGGGATTGCCGCGGCTCATTGTGCGGTGAAGGCGTCTCCGTTAAAAAAGGCTGTGCTGGATGGAATTCTGACGCTTCCGCTCGTGCTTCCGCCAACGGTTGCGGGATTTCTGCTTCTTTTGCTGTTTAGCAGGAGAAGGCCGTTTGGGATATTTTTATATGAAAATTTTGGGATTAAAGTCGTGCAGTCCTGGGCGGGGTGTGTGACTGCGGCGGTTGTCATTGCGTTTCCGCTTATGTACCGCAATGCCAGGGCAGCGTTTGAGCAGGTGGATGAGAATCTGGTTTATGCGGGGCGTACACTTGGCATGCCGGAAGCGGAGATATTTTTTAAGGTCGTTATGCCGCAGGCCGGGCCGGGTATTCTTTCCGGCACGATTCTGACGTTTGCAAGGGCGCTTGGGGAATACGGGGCGACCTCGATGCTTGCGGGAAATATTGCGGGAAAAACAGGTACGGTTTCGCAGAAGATTGCAATGGTTATGCAGGACGGGGATTTTGTGACAGCAGGTGTGTGGACAGGCATTGTCGGGCTGATTGCTTTTGTCATTGTGCTTTTGATGAACCTTGTGACAGGGAAAAAATTGAAATATGTCAAACGCTGGCACAAATGAAGATGTGCTGAGTATATCAAAACGATTGATTGAGAAGAATAAGAAATCGTATGAGGTGCTTGCAAAATGATAAAGCTGACCAAAGAACAGATTCTAATGGGCACTAAGAAGGCGGGGACATGGAATTAGAGATAGAGATTCGAAAAAAACTTGGAAATTTCATGCTGGATATCAGCTTTTCGTCTAATGCCAGGCGTATCGGTATTTTAGGGGCTTCCGGCAGCGGCAAGAGCATGACGCTTAAGTGCATTGCCGGAATTGAGACGCCGGATGAGGGGAGCGTCCGTGTGGCGGGCCGGACGTTTTATGATTCGAAAAAGAAACAAAGCGTGATACCACAGAAGCGCAGAATCGGTTACCTGTTTCAAAATTATGCGCTGTTTCCGTCCATGACGGCCGCACAGAACATCGGCGCAGGATTAAGGGGAAGGAAAGCGGAAAAAAGGCAGCGTGTGGCGCATATGATAGAGAAATTCCAATTATCGGGCCTTGCAGACCGCCTGCCCTGTGAACTTTCGGGAGGGCAGCAGCAGCGTGTGGCTCTCGCAAGGATTATGGCGTACAGTCCGCAGGCCGTTTTGCTGGATGAACCGTTTTCAGCGCTGGATGTATTTTTAAAAGACCAGCTGCAGCGGGAACTGTACCAGATGCTTGCGGATTATGAGGGAACGGTGATTTTGGTTTCTCACAGCAGGGATGAGATTTACCGGTTTAGCGAAGAGCTTTTGATTATTGATAAGGGAAAGCTGGTTATTCATGGCCGGACAAGGGATATTTTTGAAAACCCTGTTTACCGGGAAGCGGCAAGGCTGACGGGATGCAAGAATTTTTCAAAGATTAGGAGGCTGAATGACTATACGGCGGAAGCGGCTGACTGGGGGATTACGCTGCATTTGAAAAACAGGATTCCTGCAGAGGCGTCCTGTATTGGTTTTCGTGCGCATGATTTTGTTCCGATATGGGGCGGACAGCCGGAAAACAGTATCTGTACCAGGCTGGTTCATGAGGCGCGGCTGCCGTTTGAGCATAATTATTATTTTCAGCCGCAGGGCAGCGGGAGTGAGCCGGTGTGCTGGTTTGTGCAGAGGGAGCGGATGCCGGAAATTGAAGAACGGGGGATGCCGGATTATCTGGTGTTGCCGGAGGATAGGATGATGTTTTTGAGGGAAATGTTTTGATTATGTGATAGTCTGGATGGGGGATTTTGGCCTCTCGGACGCCGGGTGACGGGAAGATGCACTGGCTTCCGGCTCCGGTTCCGGAATGTTAAGAATCCCTAAGTATTCTGCATTTACGCTGTGGCCCCGGACGGACGCGGCACCCAGTGACCAATGGGTCAGACCCTCCGCCCTGGCGTACCGCCATAAGCTACGGGTGCCGCTTCGGCTTCGCCGCCTGGTTATAGAGCAGAATACTAAGGGATTCTAAACATTCCTCCAATGTCGCCGGAGTCGCCGGAAGCCAGTGCATCTTCCCGTCACCCGGCTGGATTTCGAAGGATTTACGTGAAATATTACAGATATTCGTGGAACGCTGGTTTATAACTTTTGGGATTGTAATAATTGAAAATTTTAAATGGGTGGGAGAAATAATATTTGAGAAATATACTTGATTAAGGATAGGGAGGAATTATGACGGATAAATCAGAAATACAGACGCAGCTTACGCATTTTGACAGCAGCGGAAATGCATGGATGGTAGATGTATCTGAAAAAGAGGATACGGTAAGGCAGGCGCTTGCAGTGGGAACGATTGAGATGAATGAGCAGGCGTATCAGGCGGTGGTATCCGGAACGGTTAAGAAGGGGGATGTGCTTTCGGTTGCGGCGGCTGCGGGGATTATGGGAGCAAAAAGGACGTGGGAGCTGATTCCGATGTGTCATATTCTGCCGCTGACGGCCTGCCGCGTCTGGTTTGAAATGGAAGCGAAGCAGAGGAAAATCCGGTGTTTTTGTGAAGTAAAGATAACCGGGAAAACAGGCGTGGAGATGGAGGCGCTGACCGGGGTGAGTACGGCGCTGCTGACTATTTATGATATGTGCAAGGCGCTGGATAAATCGATGAAAATCGGGGAAATTTATTTAAAGCGTAAAACGGGAGGCAGAAGCGGGGAGGTGCAGAATTAGTACCTCCCCGTTTTGGAAAAAGGGATTTGAAGATGTCTTTAGGAGTCGAATTTTTTCGCTGCCTGGGAAAGCTGGTCTGCAAGCTGGGCAAGCTGAACGGAGGTCTGGGCTGTGTCAAGCATTGCCTGTGAACAGCTTTTAATGCTGTCCTGGATTTCTACGGTATTATGCAGGGAGCTGTCGGTTGTTTTCTTGACATCAAGAATGGCAGTGTCTGCATTTTCCACAGCTTTCTGGACATCATTTACCATATCTAAAATCAGTTCGGACGTTCGCGATATGCTTTCCGAATCTTCATAATAGTTTTCGCCGGTTTTGAGGTAGCTGTTTAACTGCGGCTGGATTTTTTCATCGATAAAATCCAAAAGGGACTGGCCGTTTGCAGATAATTCCGCAAAGGCGGTTTCTACTTTTTCAACCGTGGACTGGATGGACTGGATGCTCTGCGCTGTTTCGAAGGCCAGCTTTCCGACTTCTCCGGCGACGACGGCGAAGCCTTTTCCCATTTCCCCGGCACGGGCGGCTTCAATAGAGGCATTCAGCGCCAGGAGATTTGTTTCGTCGGAAATCTCGGAAATGACGTCTGTAAGCGTGCGGATTTCACCTACGACCTTTCCGGCTTCCAGGCTCTGCCGGATTTTTTCCTGCTGGATTTTGTAAATGCCTCTGCTTTCTGTAATGGCGCTGCGTGCCTCCTTCTGAGCGGAGAATGCCTTTTCTTTATTGATATCTGCGCTGCGGCTCTGCTCGATGGCCTGGTTTCTCAGCGATTCCATATGCCCGTTGATAATATCCATAAAGGAATTCAGATTATCTACGGAGTTTAGGTTATGGCTGCTGCCGTCTACCACGGCATCGGTAGAAGAGCCGATGATTTTTATCCGGGAAGAGACTTCCTCGGTCGTAGAGCACAGCTGTTCGCTGGAGGCGTTTACTTCGGATACATTATCCGCAATGACCATCATAAATTCCTGCATCTGTCCGGTTGCCTTATCCAGGTCACGGCATGCGGCGCCGAATTCGTCATGTCTTTTAGAGGCAATCCGGTGGGTCAGGTTTCCGCGCGCCAGCTCAGAGGCATGATTTTGAATGGCACGCAGCGGACGGCGGAAAGTGCCTGCAATCATGATGGTGATGAAAGCGCCGGCGGCCAGCGCCAGTACCGTTGCCGCTATCAGCTTATTTCTTAAATCCCTGATTCCTGCAAAGGCTTCTTCTGAAGGATAAGCCAGTGCCAGCGACCAGGAGGAATCGCCAATCGGCGCATAGGCGCATAAATAATCGATGCCGTTATAGACATATTCATCCGTACCGCTTTCTCCGTTTTTCATGCGCTCCTGCACGCGCAGGTAGTCCTCGTATTCTGCCTGTCCGGCATACAGGCTGGAGTCATTCTGGAAATTCTGCACGGTCTGGAGGTCGCGGTCAGCGATGCGTGTGCCGTCGGAGCTGATGCTGTAGGCAAAGCCGTTTTCACCGACCTCGATATTCTGGACGATGCTGTGAAACTGCTCTGCCGTGATAACGCCGCCAAGCACGCCGGTTACCTTTCCCTGGCTGTCTTTCACGGGAGCGGTGGTAACCATAATCATCCGGCTGTCTGCTTCGCTGCTTAGCGGCGCTGTCACATAAGTTTCCCCGGCCAGGGACAGCTGGAAGTTTGGCTTGTCCGCGATATTGTAAATATCTGCATCTGGCTGACGGGTATCGCCGTTTACATCCGATACCTGGAAGTATTCAAAGCCAAGACGTGCGGCTTCTTCCAAAAGCACAGGCTTTTGAACGGTCCAGTCCATGCCTGTAATGGATTCACGCCTTGCGATGGTTTCAATCTGTGATTTGCGCAGATTCAGCATGGCATCCAGATTATCCGCATTTTCAAATGCGCGGGATGCAAGGCTGTTCATGACCTCTGTGCGTATGATGCGGGTGCCCTGCTGGTAGGATATCAGTGTCAGGGCGGCGCAGACGAGAAGGAGAAGAGCAAATATTTCAAGCGTCATTTTGGGGCCGATGCCGAAAAAGGGCATATGCCCGGCGGTATTTTTTTTCATAGGATGTTTCCCCCCGTTTCCTTGATTCTAAATGTATTTAGTCATATTTTACTACGGAATGCGAAATATTTCAATCTTTGCTGTGAAAAATTTTTTATAATAAGATTTTCTAATCATGAAAAAAAATTTGAATTTCCTGCGGATATCGTGTATAATATAAGAAGCAGTCTGTACAATAAAATGAAAAGAAAGAGGTAACAGTTCAGCAGTATTTTCAGCGGATTCTGCATGCAGCAGCAAAGACATCGAACTGTTATCAGTAAAGGGGGTTCATATGTACGAAATCTATGTTAACGGTCAGCCCTATCAGATAGAAGGAAATGGAAAGCTTCTTCCGTTCCTTCGCGATGTCTGCAAATGCAAGTCCGTAAAAGACGGCTGCAGCGAAGGAGCCTGCGGTACCTGCCATGTGCTGGCAGACGGGACGCCGGTGAAGGCCTGTGTGCCGACGCTGTCCATGATGGACGGGAAGCATATTCTGACAGTGGAAGGATTATCTGACGAAGAAAAAGAACTGTATGCCTATGCGTTTGCACAGGCCGGCGCGGTGCAGTGCGGATTCTGCATCCCGGGCATGGTCATCTGTGCGAAAGGGCTTTTGGATGTCAATGACAGTCCGAGCCGTAAAGAAATCGCTTATGCGCTGCGCAATAATATCTGCCGCTGCACGGGTTATAAAAAAATCATAGACGCAGTGGAGCTTGCGGCAAAAATCAAACGTGAAGGAAACGGCGTTCCGGATACCGGATTTACCTGGAAAACAGGAGAGCGGGTGCACCGTATTGATGCCCGGGAAAAGGTGCTGGGCTACGGGGAATACCCGGATGATGTGGAAGAAGAGGGCATGATTTATGCCAGCGCAGTCCGTTCGAAATATCCGAGGGCGCGGGTGCTTTCGATTGATGCGGAAAAGGCTCAGGAGCTTCCTGGCGTTATCGGCGTTTATACGGCCGCGGATATTCCGGGAAGCGTGAAAGTCGGACATCTGGTACAGGACTGGGATACGATGATTCCGGTCGGGGAATGCACCCGTTACCTGGGAGACGCGGTTGCAATGGTAGCGGCACAGACGCCGGAAATCCTGGAAAAGGCTAAGAAGCTGGTAAAGGTTTCTTATGAAGAGCTTCCGTTTGTAAGCAGTCCGTACGAAGCGATGAAAGAGGATGCGCCGCTTTTGCATGAAGGCGGAAACCTGCTGGCGCATAAGCATGTATCCAGAGGAAATGCAAAGGAAGCGATAAAACATGCAAAGTATGTGTATACAGAAAAATTCCATACCCCGTATACAGAGCATGCGTTTTTAGAGCCGGAATGTGCAGTCGCGATGCCGTATGAGGACGGCGTGCTGATTTATTCGACAGACCAGGGTACATACGATACGCAGCATGAATGTGCGGAAATGCTCGGACTGCCGAGAGAGAAGGTGCGCGTTGTCAATAAGTTAGTCGGCGGAGGCTTTGGCGGCAAGGAAGATGTGACCGTACAGCATCAGGCAGCGCTTGTGGCATGGCTGACAAAGAAGCCGGTCAAAGTAAAGCTGTCCCGCCAGGAAAGCCTGACTGTGCATCCGAAGCGGCATCCGATGGATATGGAATTTACAGTCGGCTGCGATGAAAACGGAATTATCCAGGGCGTTGTGGCCACGGTCATTGCGGATACAGGCGCTTATGCCTCGCTTGGCGGGCCGGTGTTAGAACGTGCCTGCACTCATGCGGCAGGGCCGTATAATTACCAGAACTTTGAAATCGACGGAAAAGCTTACTATACCAATAACCCTCCGGCAGGTGCGTTTCGCGGATTCGGCGTAACCCAGACCTGTTTCGGTATGGAAATGATGCTTACGAAGCTGGCGGAGCAGATAGGAATCAGCCCGTGGGAAATCCGTTACCGCAACGCTATCCGTCCGGGACAGGAGCTGCCGAACGGACAGATTGTGGATGAATCGACCGGACTTGCAGAAACGCTGCTGGCAGTGAAAGATATTTTTGAAAACAGCAGATATGCGGGAATTGCCTGTGCTATGAAAAATGCCGGGGTCGGCGTAGGGCTGCCGGATTTCGGAAGGGCTGTCTTAAAAGTCGCGGACGGAAAACTGCATATCCGCTCCGGTGCTTCCTGTATCGGTCAGGGGCTCGGAACCGTGCTGGTGCAGGTAACTGCGGAAGCGACCGGATTAAACAGAAACCAGATTGTATACGAGGCGGCGAATACCATCAATGCCCCGGATTCCGGCACCACATCCGGTTCCAGACAGACGCTGATTACCGGAGAGGCGACAAGGCGCGCGTGCGGGCTTTTGAATGCGGATTTAAAACAGCATGCACTGGAGGAGCTGGAAGGGAAAGAGTATTACGGAGAATATCTCGCCAAAACAGACCCGTTAGGCGCGGATGTCCCGAACCCGGTTTCGCATGTCGCATACGGCTATGCCACACAGGTATGCATTCTGAATGAAGACGGAAGAATTGAAAAAATTGCGGCTGCGCATGATGTCGGGAAAGCGGTCAATCCGCTGTCGGTAGAAGGGCAGATTGAAGGCGGCGTGGTGATGTCCATGGGATTTGCGCTTACGGAAGAATATGCGTTAAAGGACTGTGTGCCGTTATCGAAATTCGGAACGCTCGGACTGTTCCGTGCACATGAGGTCCCGGATGTGCAGAGCATTATTGTAGAAAAACCTGGCTTAAATGTCGCAGGAGGCGCAATCGGCATCGGGGAGATTACATCCATTCCGACGGCCCCGGCGATTGCGGGCGCTTATTACCGCTATGACGGCGTATACCGTACCAGCCTGCCGTTGGAAAATACGCCGTATTCGGGAAGGAAAAAGGAAAAATCCGCACAGTCCCAGGGAGTGCCGTTTATTGTACGGGGCTCTGAGCGGGATAAAGAAGAGGGGAGCGGTTCTGAAAGCACCTGTATTGCGTGCGGGCTGTGTGAGAAGAACTGTCCGTCCGGGGCAGTGACGGTGCATGACGGACGTGCGCACATTCAGGAAGAGCTCTGTCTGTCCTGCGGAATGTGTGTGGTGAAATGTCCGAAGGATGCGATTTACGATGTACGCGGGATAATTAAAAAATAAAAACAGGAAGAGGAGGTATCCGGCATGATTATAGTACGCGGCGGCGGCGACCTTGCGTCAGGGACCGTTTATAAACTGCACAAGTGCGGGTATTTGGTTTTAATTTTAGAAACGGACAGGCCGATGGCGATTCGAAGGAAGGTATCTTTTTGCGAAGCGGTCTATGACGGCGTTTCCAAAGTAGAAGATGTGGTCTGCAGACGAGTGGAAACTGCGGAGCAGTGCATTCAGGCATGGAACAGTCATGAAATTCCGCTGATGACAGACCCGGACGGAACCGTCATCCGGCAGATGCACCCGGCGGCTGTGATAGATGCGATACTTGCCAAGAAAAACCTCGGCACTTCAAAAGATATGGCTCCGCTTACGATTGCGTTAGGACCGGGGTTCTGTGCCGGGATGGATGTACATTATGTCATCGAGACTAAGCGCGGTCATCAGCTTGGCAGGGTTATTGAGCAGGGGTATGCGGCGCCGAATACAGGCATACCGGGTATTATCGAAGGATACGGGGCAGAACGTGTGATTCATGCCCCGGTTTCCGGGAAGATTCAGGTGCTCGGGCAGATTGGCAGTGTTGTAACGAAAGGGCAGACGCTTGCCGTAATCGGGGACACCGGGGTAAGCGCTACGATAGACGGAGTGCTGCGCGGAATTATACGGGATGGGTTTACAGTGGAAGCGGGGCTTAAGATTGCGGATATTGACCCGAGAATCGAGGAAAAGGATAACTGCGCGACAATTTCAGATAAAGCAAGGTGCATTGCGGGCGGTGTATTGGAAGTGCTGGTCGCAAATGGGTGTTTTGGTACTGGTGCTTGCAGATGAGGTGACATAGAAAAACGGGCAGATGGCTGTTAGTGGAAAATTTGATTTTGGGGTGGGGCTGGATAGGGGTGGGGGGAGGGGATTTGTGGCTTCGCGGACGCCGGGTGACGGGAAGATGCACTGGCTTCCAGCGGCGGCTCCGGAATGTTAAGAATCCCTAAGCGTTCTGCATTTACGCTGTGGCACCGGACGGGACGCGGCACCTATTCGCCCTGGCCTTCTGCCAGCAGCTACCGGTGCCGCTTCGGCTTCGCCGCCTGGTTTTTGTGGCAGAATGCTAAGGGATTCTAAACATTCCTCCAATGCCGCTGGAAGCCAGTGCATCTTCCCGTCACCCGGCTGGTTTTCTTAGGTTTTACATGAAAATGGAGGAAGCTGTGCTGAATTCTGATGCGGGAGGCAGACGTTAAAATGCATCTGGAAAGTTTTAGAATAGCAGCAAAGCATTCTTGCAGTATCTGGAAAGTTTTAGAACAGCAGTAAAGTATTCTTGCAGTATCTGGAAAGTTTTAAAATAGCAGCAAAGTACCCTTTCAGTATCTGGAAGGTTATCTGAAAAGTTATAAAACAGCATCAAAGCAGCCCTGCAGCATCTGGAAAATTTTAAAACAGCAGCAAAATATCCATGCTGCACTGGAAAGCTTCAAGTCTGCAGCCAGAAAGTTTCAGAATTACAGCAAAGTATCCATGCTGCACTGGAAAGCTTCTGAACTGCAGCCGGAATGTTTCATGTAAAGCTTGCCAGAAAAACAGCCTGGAGAGGAGATTTGCCCGGTCTTTCTGCAGCATTGGAAGAATGTTTAGAATCCCTTAGCATTCTGCCGCAAAAACCAGGCGGCGAAGCCGAAGCGGCACCGGTAGCTGCTGGCAGAAGGCCAGGGCGAATAGGTGCCGCGTCCCGTCCGGTGCCACAGCGTAAATGCAGAATGCTTAGGGATTCTTAACATTCTGGAGCCGCTGTAGGAAGACCGGGCAAATCTCCTCTCCAGGCGTCCGAGGGGCCACAAACATCCCCCCCTCATCCGAACTGTTACTTTTTTTAAGCACAAGAGGAAGCAACTATGGATGCGATTATGCTTGCAGCAGGAAACAGCGCCCGTTTTGGGGAAAATAAGCTGCTGTATCCGCTGGATGGAAAACCCGTATACCGCTATATGCTGGAGCTTTTGTATAAAAAGAAAAAAGAGCGGCAGCTTGAGCATATTATTGTGGTAAGTCAGTATGATGAAATTTTAAAAGATGTGTCGGAACATTTTCCGGGAATCCGGGCAGTCAGAAATCCAGAGCCGGAGAAAGGCATTTCCGTTTCCATACGGCTTGGGACTGCCTGCCTGGAACAGGGAGATTCAGATGCCTGTCTGTTTGCGGTAGCTGACCAGCCGGGTTTTTCGGAAGCTTCTTTTGATAAGCTGGTGAATTTCTGGCGGACACATGATTATGGAATTGCGGCGTCGGCAGCTGCGGTGCGCCCGGACGCGGCATTGGAAATGAAAAATCCGGTTATTTTTTCGAGGAAATATTATGAACGGCTGCGCAGTCTTACAGGAGATGCCGGAGGAAAGCAGGTGGTTCGCAGAAATATGGAAGATACCGGATTATGTGCTCTTCCGCTGGATGAACTGGAAGACCTGGATACCCGGGAAGCGCTGGCAGGTTTTCAGCGCAGGAGGACGTTTATCCGCGAGTTTCCGTTTTTAAAGGAAAAAGGACATGCCGTTTCCATTGTGGGAGCAGGCGGAAAGACGTCGCTGATGAATACGCTTGCTTCGTGTTATGCGCGGATGGGAAAACGGGTGATTGTGACAACGACAACGCATATTTACCGTCCGGAGTATTATCCGGCGGCAGAAAACCTGGAACAGCTGCATGATTTGCTGGAACAGCACTGGATTGTGGCGGCAGGAGCTGATGCGCCGCAGGGAAAGCTTTGTATGTCTGATAACATGCTGCTTTCAGATTATCGGAAAGCGGCAGATGCTGTTCTTATCGAAGCCGACGGGGCAAAGCATTTTCCGTGCAAGGTGCCGGGGGAAACAGAGCCTGTGATTCCAAAAGACAGTGATATTGTAATCGGTGTAGCGGGCATGGATGCGTTAGGGCAGCCGCTTGCAGACGTCTGCTTTCGGAAAGAAAAGGCAATGGAGCTGCTGGGCGCGGATGAAGGGCATCTGATAACGGAAAAAGACCTGGTAAAAATCCTGCTTTCCACAAAAGGGACGAGAAAGTGCGCGGGGAGCAGGGAATATTATATTGTGCTGAATAAATGCGACCATGCGGAAATTATGGAACGTGCGGAGTGTGTGAGAAAGATGCTGCTTCAGGAAGGAGCGGAGCATGTGGCATGCATATCCTGTCAGTTTAGCGGAGTATAGATACGAATGGTTCAGGTTTCTGTTTGGGATTTTGATTTCAGCGCGGAATGTCTGTAGCGGGAGTGCCAGAATTTCTATGTAAGTTTTATGTACAATTCTATGAATGAGGGGAGTGCCAGAATTTCTGTGTAAGTTTTATGCACAATTCTATGAATCAGGCATTTAAGAATGATTAGAGAAATATTCTGACACATCCTGAATCAGG
>CANDJC010000132.1 GCA_947384955.1 uncultured Eubacterium sp.
CAGCGTAAATGCAGAACGCTTAGGGATTCTTAACATTCCGGAGCCGTCACAGGAATCCGGTGCATCTTCCCGTCACCCGGCGTCCGAGGGGCCACAATGTAACACATCTCCAACTGTCACTTACAAATACCTGCAAGAGTTTTCATTCATCAGATTTCGTCTGCGCATCCTCCCCTTCCATGTCTATGTCCTGTTCATCTGTATCCGTCTGTGTTTCCTCATCTTCTTCTTTCTCAAAATCTTCTGCTGTCTTATCAAATACTGTATACACAGATTCTTCCACCAGATAAATTCTGCTGCTTTCGCTTGTCTTTAAATAATATTGTCCGAGCATCTCATTTTTCATCCCAAACGTCAGGGAAGAAGTTCCTTTTTCTGTCGTAACAGATACTGTGCGAAGCGGATTGTCAAATCCATAGTCTTCTTCATCGTCTGCTGCTTCCGGTTCTATCTCCTGTACTGCTGTAAGCGAGCCGGCATCTTCTAAGAAACTTTCGAATTTTTCCTGGTCTAGTACCATTTCAGTGTTTTCGGAAAGCTTCCACTCTCCCTGGGCATTAGAAAACGTATACTGTGTACCGTCAAAATCATAACTGATATCCGTAATGCTTTTCGGCTGAAAGGAGGTCAGCGTAATCTTTGCATCGGCTTCCTGCTGCTCTATCTTTTTTTCTTCGTTACTGTTATAAGAACGAATTCCGGCATATGCCCCGGCAAGAATCAGTATCAGTACCAGCAGCAGTGAAAATTGAATCAGCTGTTTTTTCTGCATAATTTATCCCATCCTCCTATGCTTTTCTTTTTATGATTTTCTTTTATGATTTTCTTTTATGATTTTTTTCTATGCTTTTCTTTCTATGCTATGCTTTTCTTCTCTTCAGCCAGATAAAAATGCCGAGTACCACAAGCAGAAGCGGGAGTGCGGCGGTTGTTAAAAATCCGGCAAGGATAATCGTTCCCTGTGCAATGGTCAGTCTCTGCAGTTCATACTGTTTGACCGGAATTACAATCAGGTTCGAAGCCTCCTCTTCTCCGGCGAGACTTCTGATGGAAGCTGCAAACAAAGCTGCGTTATTTCCCGCTACCTGCAGGTCTGCACTGTCGGTAAACATCTCTGTGGATGTATATACAATCAGCTGTGCCTGGCTTGCAGAATCTGTCACAGATATTCCCACTGTGAATGCTCCTTCCAAATCTCCTTCTTCCTTTTCATAACTGGTCATATTCTGCACATCTTTTTTCAGTACAGCCTGAGAGGATGATGCAAGCAGCTGCGTATAGACAAGCGTATGATCCTGTTCCTCTTTCGATTCGTCCGGGTAAGCAATTCCCTGGGCATATGGAAGAAAGACATATTCGTCCGAAACATCTGCCGTAATGGTATCATAAGTAATATCAGGCAGCAGACCAAACGGGTTCTTGTAAAAGTTTCCCTGATTCATTTCTGCAATCATGCCTTCCTCTAACTCCAGTCCGTAAGCCTCTAAGATGCTTTTAAAATTTTCCACAGGCTGCCCTGTGTATTTTGCCGTAATCAGTACCTTTCCTCCGTCAGCCAGATAATCAATGATTTTTTGAGCGTCATCTTTTGAAAAATCAGATTCCGGGCCCTGAATAATTACTGCCTCGCAGTCCTCAGGCAGAGCGTCTGCTTCCAGAAGATTTATAGACGCAAGCGTTAAATTCATTTTCTCTATCGCTTCTTTAAAACTGCCGCTGACCGGGCTTTCCCCGTGTCCGGTAATTTCATACACAGTCTGCATGTCATCGTTTGTCACATACTGAATCGCGCTGGTAAGCTGTCCCTCTCCGTCATATCCCGTTGTCTGGGAGGAATATGTCTGATAGTCAATCTGCGTTTCATAAATATCACTGTAGCTGATTACTTTGGAACGTTTTCCGCAGACTGCAATCACGCTGTTTGCCGGAACCTGCTCCTGTGTGTACTTCTGATAGAAATTTGGCGACACTGCGGGGTCGACATACGTTACCTGTATTTTGCCGGACAGTTCCCCAAACGTTTTCAGTGTAGAAGCAAACTGCTCATCCTGCGAGGATTCATTCGAAAGAACATACAGCTCTACTTCTTTATCCAGTGCGGACAAAATCTGCTTTGTATCGTCTGTGACCGAATACAGCTTTTCTTTTGTCAGGTCAAAATTGGTCACCGTGTCCGGCAGGGCATCTGCTGCCAGATTCAGCACAATCACCGCAGTTACCGCAGCCGCTGAAAATCCTGCGTTAAATATGCCTATGCCAATCTTTTTTACACTGACCAGCCAGCGCCGTTTTTGAATGGACTGCGATGTCAAAAACAAAAACAGGCCGGTCAGGCTGATATAGTATACCACCGCTGTCAGGTCTAACTGACCGCTTAACAGACGGTCCATCCCGGCTGTCAGGTTATAGCAGTTTAAGATTTGTGTCAGAAGATTTCCGCTGGAAGAAATCACCTGGGTAATGCCATCCATCATATAGCCCAGAAACAGAAATACAAAGGTCAGAACGGCTGAAATGACCTGGCTTTCTGTTAATGAGGACACAAACGTGCCGACTGCGATGCTGGTCAGTCCGTACATCCAGAATCCCAGCAGCGCAGCATAATTTTCCCCATAAGGAACCGTCCCAAAACGCCCGAGCAGAAGCGGCGATAATCCGATGACTGCCGCTGCAATGGAAAATACCGCTGCTAACGCCAGATATTTGCCCATGACAATCTTTCCAATGCTGACAGGCGCCGTCAGTATCAGCTGGTCGGTTTTGGTATGCCGCTCCTCAGCAAACACACGCATAGTCAGTACCGGCACTGTAATCAGAAATAAAAATGAAATTGCATTGACAGCATACATAATATGCGGATACCCATAAGAAAGATTGTATACATAAAAATACAGAAAATAAAATGCCAGCGTAGCAGCCAGAAACAGCCATCCAATAACTGACTGAAAACACGCCCGAAATTCCCGTTTAAAAATAGCCCTCATTCTAGTCTGCCTCCTGTGCCTTTTTATTTATTTCCGCCATACCTTCCGTTTCTGCTCCCTGCGGCGTATCGGATAATTCGTTTTCCTGCCCGGCTGTACCGTCTGCGGTCTGATTGGTCAGTTCCAGGAACACCTGCTCTAACGATTTATGTCCGGCTGTCATTTCCAGTATCGGAATCTGCGCCGATGCGAATGCATAAAATACCCGTTCCCTGATATCTGCTCCTTTTATGCCTTTCAGCACTGCCTGCACGCAGCCATCCTCACTGTCTGCTGCAAAAGAACTGTCCGCAATGCCAGTGATATCCTTCAGGGCACCGCGCGCTCCCTGTTCCGTGCCTTTTAAAAGAAGCCTGATTTCCTGTTCATCGCTCGTTTGGGCAATCAGATGTTTTGTTGTATCGCTGGCAGCCAGACGGCCTTTGGATATGATAAAAATATGCCCGCATACTTCCTTCACTTCTGTTAAAATATGAGAGCTTAAAATCACAGTATGACGCTTTCCCAGCTCCTTTATCAGTTCGCGGATTTCAATCATCTGCTTCGGGTCTAAGCCCGCCGTCGGCTCGTCTAGAATAATTACCTGCGGATAGCCTAAAACCGCCTGGGCAAATCCGACTCTCTGGCGATAGCCTTTGGACAGATTTCGAATCAGACGGTTTCTGATATCAGCAGTCTTTGTCATTTCCATGGCCTCTTCGACATACTGACGCTTTTTATCTTTGGGAAGTCTTTTCAAATCAGCTGCAAATTTTAAATATTCAGATACTGTCATATCCATGTACAGCGGCGGCATCTCGGGCAGATAGCCGATACACTTCCTGGCCTCTTCCGGCTGCTTTAAAATGTCAAATCCATTGACCTTTACCGTCCCCTCCGTAGCCGCTATGTATCCGGTAATCATATTCATGGTCGTCGATTTTCCGGCCCCGTTCGGCCCGAGGAATCCGTAAATTCTGCCGGATTCAATATTCAGTGTCAGATTATCCACTGCCACATGGCTGCCGTATTTCTTTGTCAGATGACTTATCTCAATCACACACACTCCTCCAGTCATTTCAGATATTTTCCTTATTATCTTCTGTTAATGTAATAAAAAAATGTGTCTTATCCGCGTTTTGTCTGTGATTTTTTTGTGAAATCCATGTCCTCCGGCGCTTCCGAAAAACTATGATTCCATTTTGTTTCAGGCTCTCTGCTCATTTTTTCTTTCATAAAAAGTAAAACGGCTATCTCCTGCTGCAATAAGAGATAGCCTGAATCAGTCATTTTTCTAATGTAATCTTTGGACCTGCTGCCTGCAGACACAATCTTAATCACCCAGTCCGGTGCACCATGGCAGCGTTTTTGCAGCTCTGTCCTTTCACCTCCATTTTTACCGCATCCATTTTTCACATTGACTCCAGAAATACAGATGCTGCACCGCAGCGCTTTGTCAGTGGCTTTGGAGCATTGCCGCCAGCTCTTCCTGTGCTTTTGCATAGGACTCAAATAAAATGGTTTTCCACCCGATTTCTTTCGGATATGCCAGATTTGCCGCATTATCATCCAGGAAAACGCATTCCTGCGCCTGAAGCCCGTATTTATCCATAAGAAAGTGATAAATTTCCTTTTCCGGCTTAATAAACCCTGTCTCAAATGAAAAAACAGCACCGTCTGTCAGCGGCAGAAAGTTCAGCCCTTCTGATTTTGTCAGTTCATAAGTCCTTCTGGCATAATTCGATAAAATATATACGCGCATCCCTTTTTCTTTGAAAGAAGCAATCCACGGTTTTGCATACGCATACTGCGAAATCATGCCGGACATATTGTCCCAGAACAGCTGTATCTGCTGCTCATATTCAGGAGCTTTCGACTTAAATACAGCAAGCAGCTCCTCATCTCTGACCGCGCTTCTGTCATATTCATTCCACTCCGGAGTGCGCACTGTGGCATCTGCCACGGCCTGAAACACTTCTCCTTTCAGGCCAAGCTCTGCCATCAGCTTTTCCCAGCAGAAATCAACAAGAACCATCCCAACATCTAATATCACATTTTTAATCATCGTCTTAATCCTTTTAAAAATTTCTCTGCAGCAGTCATGTTTTATCTGTTCCGGTATATAATGTCGGAACGGGACGGGCCGTTTGAAACCATCGTAATCGGATGTTCAATCTGTGATTCGATAAATTCGATATATTTTCTGCAGTTTTCCGGCAGTTCTTCGTATTTTTTGATTCCTGTAATATCACATTTCCATCCCGGCAGCACCTTCCATACCGGTTTTGCTTTTTTCAGCAACGCTGTAGCCGGAAAATCTGTGGTCACTGCTCCGTCAATCTCATATCCGACACAGACCGGAATTTCATCCAGATATCCAAGCACGTCTATGACTGTAAATGCGGTTTCGGTTGTGCCCTGCATGCGGCAGCCGTACTTGCTTGCGACACAGTCAAACCAGCCGACTCTGCGCGGACGTCCGGTTGTCGCACCGTATTCTCCGCCGTCGCCTCCGCGTTTTCTTAATTCTTCCGCTTCTTCTCCAAAGATTTCACTGACAAATTCGCCTGCGCCTACCGCGCTTGAATACGCCTTGCAGACCGTAATTACCTCTTTGATTTCATAAGGCGGTATCCCGGCGCCGATTGCCCCGTAGCCAGCCAGCGTAGAAGAAGACGTTACCATCGGATAAATTCCATGGTCCGGGTCACGCAGTGTTCCAAGCTGTCCTTCTAAAAGAATCGTCTTATTTTCTTTCAGCGCCTGATTCAGAAAAGCAGATACATCTGCCGCATACGGCGTAATCAGTTCTTTATAATCATGCAGCTCTGCCAGAATATCTTCCGGTTTTAACAGCGGCTTCCGGTACAGATGTTCCAGCTGCACATTTTTGATTTCACAGATGCGCTCTGCCTTTGCCCTCAGCGTTTCTTCATCATAAAGCTCACTGACCTGAAAACCGATTTTCGCATATTTATCAGAATAAAACGGCGCAATCCCCGACTTGGTAGAGCCAAAAGAGTTCTTTCCTAACCGCTCTTCCTCATACTGGTCAAACAGAACATGATAAGACATCACAATCTGTGCCCTGTCAGATACGAGAATTTTAGGCTCCGGAACCCCCTGCTGCGTAATCGTACGAATTTCGCCGCACAGTTTTTTAATGTCCAATGCCACGCCATTCCCAATCACGCTTGTAGTATGCCCATAAAATACGCCGGACGGGAGTGTGTGTAAGGAAAATTTTCCATAATGATTTTTAATTGTATGCCCTGCATTAGCCCCGCCCTGGAACCGGACAATGATGTCGGCATTTTCTGCCAGCATATCTGTAATCTTGCCTTTGCCCTCGTCACCCCAGTTCGCACCTACAACTGCTTTTACCATATTACCTACCTCCTATGTATGAGCCTTTTCTTAAATCCGCGGACATAAGCCGCATAAAAAGACAGGCTGTAAAAACCTGTCTTGTGTTACCCGTTTTTACTTTCTGATTATACACGACTCCGGGTGATAAGTAAAGCATTTTCAAATTTTAAATCCTGTGCGAAGCTGCAATTGCTAACGCCCCCGGCCCGATATGACACGATACGCTTAAAGACAGCGGATGCACCACACACTGCTGATTTGGAAATATTTCTTTTACTTCCTGTTCAAACTGTCTGGCAGCCTCGAAGTCTTTGGTATAAGCGATATCAATATGCATATTGCTGCCGCTTTCATCATGAAAACGGTTTTTGCAGTCGTTTAACATGGCGTCTGTCATAATGCCCTTTGCCTGCTTTACTGTCCGCGCTTTTGCAAAAGCATCCAGCTTTTCACCCTGAATCTGCAGTACAGGCTTTAACCGTAACAGCGTGCCGAGCGCCGCTGCGGCCGGCGTAATGCGCCCGCCTTTTTTGAGATATTTCAAAGTATCCACCATAATATAAATACTGGATTCGAATTTTTCACGCTCTAAAATCTCCCTGATCTGGGCAGCGCTCTTTCCTTCCTGCGCGAGTGCCTGCGCATCCATTACGGAACGCCGCTGCGTGACTGAGATTCTCTGATTATTTACGACCTGCACCCTGCCGTCATAGTCGTTTGCAAGCATCACTGCCGTCTCACATGAGCTGCTGAGCCCCGAAGACATCGGAATATGCACAATTTCATCATAATCCTGCAGTAATTTATCCCAAAGGTCTGTCACATCGCCGACGGCCGGCATAGATGTGGAAATATCGCCTCCTGTTTCCAGCTTTTCATAAAACTGCTCCTGCGTAAGGTCAATATCTTCATAAAACGTCTTTCCGTCAATATAAAAAGGCATCGGCAGAACTGTGACTCCCAGCACTTTTGCCTCTGACTGCGTAATCCCGCTGTTTGAATCTGTTACTACAGCTACTTTGCTCATCAAAACTCCTCCGTTTCTAAACTGCTGTTCTTTATTCTGTTCAGACTGCTTGCTTAGCCGCATGTGTTTCGTCTGCATAAACAGCTGTTTTTATGAATCTTTCCTATACAGTTTACCCCGCAAAGCATTGTATCACACCTGAAAAATACTTACAAGCGAAAAGATTCTTAAAATTGGAAGCATTTTTAAAATGGTGCGGCAGTTCAGATGCTGGGGAGATTTTTTGGCTCTGCGGACGCCGGGTGACGGGAAGATGCACTGGCTTCCCGTCACCCGGCTGGTTTTCGCAGGTTTTACATGTAAAACGGCAGATTTTTTGCTGAAGCCTTATATATGGCAGGCAGACGGAAAGCTGCTGCCGGCTAAATATCAGCGGACAGAAAAGAACTGGAAAGCCTTTGTAAAACAAAGCTTTCCAGTTCCAATGTGCTGATTCTTAAAAATTGCAGACAGATTTTTTTGTCATAACATAAATCCGCCTTTTTTAGCCAGGATTACAGGATTACATCATGCCCATTCCCGGATTTCCAGCCGGCATAGCTGGTGTATCTTCTTTAATATTTGCAACAACAGATTCTGTTGTCAGTAATGTAGCTGCGACAGATGTTGCATTCTGCAGTGCGCTTCTTGTAACCTTCACTGGATCAAGAATTCCTGCTTCTACCATGTTTACATAGGTTTCCTGCATTGCGTCAAAGCCGATTCCTGTTTCAGAATCTTTTACTTTATTGATAATGACAGCGCCTTCCAGGCCTGCATTTGCTGCGATATAGAATAATGGAGCTTCCAGTGCTTTTAAGATTACCTTTGCACCCGTCTTCTCATCACCTTCCAGAGAATCAGCAAAATCTGCCACTTTCTTAGAAGCATGGATATATGCGGAACCGCCGCCGGCAATGATGCCTTCTTCAACAGCTGCTCTTGTAGCGTTTAATGCGTCTTCCATGCGCAGCTTGCTTTCTTTCATTTCTGTTTCAGTTGCAGCGCCGACACGGATAACTGCTACGCCGCCGGCAAGTTTTGCAAGTCTTTCCTGTAATTTCTCTTTATCGAAATCAGAAGTTGTTTCTTCAATCTGGCTCTTAATCTGGCTGATTCTTGCATCAATTGCAGATTTTTCGCCTGCGCCGTCTACGATTACGGTATTTTCTTTCTGAACCTTTACAGATTTAGCACGGCCTAACTGTTCTAATTCTGTATCTTTTAATTCCAGTCCTAATTCAGATGAAATAACCTGTCCGCCGGTAAGAATTGCAATATCTTCTAACATTGCTTTTCTTCTATCGCCGTAACCCGGAGCTTTTACTGCTACGACATTAAAGGTTCCGCGCAGTTTGTTTACAATCAGAGTTGTAAGAGCTTCGCCTTCTACATCTTCTGCAATAATCAGCAGTTTTGCGCCTGTCTTAACTACCTGCTCTAACAGCGGAAGAATCTCCTGGATGTTGGAAATCTTCTTATCTGTAATTAAAATATACGGATCATCTAAAATGGCTTCCATTTTGTCCATATCGGTTGCCATATATGCGGAAATATAACCACGGTCAAACTGCATGCCTTCTACCAGGTCTAATTCTGTCAGCATCGTCTTGGATTCTTCGATTGTAATAACGCCGTCTTTGGATACTTTTTCCATAGCATCTGCAACTAAATTGCCGACTTCTTCATCTCCTGCTGAAATAGCTGCTACTTTTGCAATATGATTCTTGCCGTCTACCTTCTGGCTCATTTCTGCAAGCGCGTCTACTGCAACGCTTGTAGCCTTTTTCATGCCTCTTCTAAGGCTGATTGGATTTGCGCCTGCTGCCAGGTTTTTAATGCCTTCTGAAACCATTGCCTGAGCCAGTACGGTAGCCGTTGTTGTACCGTCGCCGGCTACATCGTTCGTCTTTGTTGCAACTTCTTTGACAAGCTGTGCGCCCATATTTTCAAACGCATCTTCCAGCTCGATTTCTTTTGCGATTGTAACACCGTCATTTGTAATTAACGGAGCGCCATAGGATTTATCCAGTACAACATTTCTTCCTTTCGGTCCGAGTGTCACACATACTGTATCAGCTAACTTATCTACACCTGCTTCTAATGCGGCTCTTGCTTCTGCACCGTATTTAATTTCCTTTGCCATTGTTATCTTCCTCTTTTCTTCTTAAATTAATTATTTTAATCTTCCAAATCAGGAACCTATTTTATTCTACGACTGCAAGAATGTCATTCTGACGCACAATGATATACTCTTCTCCGTCAATCTTTACTTCTGTTCCTGAATATTTCGAATAAATGACTTTCTGTCCTTCTTTTACCTGCATCGTAACTTCTTTGCCATCTACAACTCCGCCAGGGCCTACCGCGATAACCACAGCTTCCTGAGGTTTTTCCTGAGAAGCGCTCGTCAGAATAATTCCTGATGCAGTTGTTTCCTCAGCTTCGCACTGTTTCAATACAACTCTGTCTGATAATGGTACTAATTTCATGATATTTCCTCCTTCACCATTCTTCTTATCTGATTCTATTTTCTTTATTTGTGTTATTAGCACTCACTTGTTTTGAGTGCTAACTGATAGTTCATATAATATGTTTTTCTCCTCTGTTTCGCAAGCAGGCCATTCTATTCTATATAATAAAAATACTCACTTTTTCTCATTTTATCTCTCTTTATCTCTTTTTTCCTCACTTTTTACATTTATTTATAAAAAAAGTATGAACTCCATAAAACAAAGTTTATAAAATTCATGCTTCTTTATAATAATAGAATTCTGTATAATAACAAAACCCGTTCTTCTGATAGAAAATTCGTTCTTTTAATAGCAAAGCTCTTTCTTTTCATAACAAAACTCTTTCTTTCATAACAAAGTTCTTTCTTTTCATAACAAATCTCGTTCTTTTAATAGCAAAGCTCTTTTTTTAATAACGATACTCTTTCTTTTAATTAATAGCAAAATTCTTTCTTTAAATAACGATGCTCTTTCTTTATAACAGCAAAACTCTTTCTTTTGATAACGATGTTCTTTCTTTAAATAATAGCAGAACTCGTTCTTTTGATGATGAAATTCTTTCTTTATAATAGCAGAACTCGTTCTTTTGATAGCAAAACTCGTTCTTTTAATAACGATGCTCTTTCTTTATAATAGCAGAACTCGTTCTTTTGATGATGAAATTCTTTCTTTTGATAACGAAATTCTTTCTATAATAAGATGCGCATCCCGCAAAACGGCAGCGCCGGATCCAGCTTCATAATATCACGGGCACGGTCATAATTGCGTCTGGTAACATAAAATCCATACCACATGCGAAACCTCTTCGGATCATTAAATTCTTTGCGCAGATAAACCAGCGTTTTCTGATTCGGGTCTAAACGCGTTCTGTAATCAAGGTCTGATTCATCCAGATACCTTTTGCGTTTCCTGTAATCCTCCTCGCTCCTTGTCGTATAAACACAATGCCATATTTTCCTCGGAATTCCGTACTTTCTCATTTTAATAAAATGTCTGTACATCAAAATTTCGTCTAAAAGCAGCCATCTCATAGGATACACCTTCCTTTCATTTTCTATGCATTAGATACTTCACCTGTAATTTATTATACATGTAGGAAACTACTTTGTTAATTTGCATTATAGCATTTAATGTATTAATGTCAAGACTTTTGGAACACTATTAGTGCTGCTTATCACAGTTTGTTTTGAATTATAATATAAAAAAGGTAATTTCTACTTTTTTCGACATTAATACCCTCGGAGGAAATATTTATGCCACTGGATTACAAGCTAATTGGATCAAACATAAAAGCCCGCAGAAAACAGCTGCAGATTACACAGGAGCAAATGGCTGAAGAACTGTATTTATCACTCAGTCTTATCAGCAAATTAGAACGCGGCGTAAAACCTGTCAGCATGGATACCTTTTTCTCCATTGCAGAATACCTTCACACAAATATTGCTGCTCTCACCGCTGACCCGAATGATCCTGTCGTACAGCATAATCAGCTCATTCAGGAAATCGACGTAATGCTTGAGGATTTAGATAACAAACATCTTCGTATTGTGAATCAGCTGATGAAAACTTATACATCACAAATACGGGAGATATATCCATTCCCAGATGAGCCGGATAAAAACAGCACAAAAACATAAGACTGTATGAGCAGTTCTTTAGAAAAGACGGAAGGCGCTGGATTTTTGAAGGGCGCATTCTGTCTTGTTCTTGTTACGTATGAAATGCAAATGTAGGTCTATTTAGGGGAGAGGATATTTTTTGCCATGTATGACGCATTTGCGTTTCTTTTTATGTTCTCATATGTATTTATATCATAAATTTGGGGATTTGAAAATACTTTTGAAAAAATCTTTTCATTTGGTATTGGATGAACGATAGAAAATATAGGAATCGGAGGGGGATAGGTTTTGATGAAGCCGGACGCCGGATGGAGAAAGTTTTTCTTTCTGATGTTCCGCTTCCAAAAAGCAGGAAGTTCTAAGTTTTCTGCACCGGGGTTCTGGCAATGGACGGACCGGCGCCTGATGCCCTGGCGTTTTTGGCGGCTGTAAGCAGTGGCATCAGGCAGGCGCCTTTTGGGGACTTGAAAGTTTTATAAAGCGACAGGCTGTGTGTCCCCAAATCCTGGGTATTGAGCAGAAAACTAAGAACTTCCAGCTTTTTTCCAGAGTCACATCAGAAAGAAAAACTTTCTCCATCCGGCTGATTTTGGCTGTATTTCATTTACTTGATATGCTGTATTTTTATTATTTTCCGGTTAGGCAGCAGAAATTTTAAAGTGGGTGATAGTTAAATTGACTGATAGCTAATTGGCTGATAATGAAATGCCTGACAATGAAATATATGATTATAAAAATATATGATTATAAATTATATGATTATGAAATATATGATTATGAAATATATGATTATGAAATATATGATTATAAAATGAATTTTAAAAATGTTCACCAGTTTACAGCTTTTCGGATTTTGATATATTTTTGTAATAATCAATACTGTATCTTGTATATATTCGCTCCTTTGTAATCTGTATCTTGTATTAAAATTAGTAATTTGCAAACTGGTGAAGATGTTTACAAATTACTAATTTTAACGTTTTTGTGAAAATACAGATTATATATTGCTTTTAGTTATAGACATTCTGAAATCAAAATATAAAACCCAATACCAGAATCATTTTGAAACATCATATTCTGTAAAAAACCAATTTGACTAAATATCTTCCCTATTTTCCTTCTTCTTCGAAACTTTCCTAATACATACAGCTGACCCCATTTACGTTTACATTTACATTACTCGTAAAGCTGCCAAACCGTAAACCAACTGCCTAAAAATAAATTCAGACAGCCTAAATTTCGCCAAAATCAGCTGGATGGAGAAAATTTTTCCTTCTGATGTGACTCTGGAAAAAAGCTGGAAGTTCTTAGTTTTCTGCTC
>CANDJC010000133.1 GCA_947384955.1 uncultured Eubacterium sp.
CCCCCGCTCTTTTTTCGATATCTGCTGCAAAGCACCTCAAATTCTTTCCATCTCATACCCCAGTCCGTCTTTTTTTTATACTCATAAGCCTGACATGCACTGCAGATTCCTTCTTCATTAAATGTAATCCCCGGCCTTGTATCCGGCATAACACATTTTTTGCAATACTTCATCTTTCCGCCGCTCCTTTCCTTCTATCCCCTGCTGGCTGCAATCCCTGCTGCCCTGCCTGTTTTGCTGAATCATAAAAAACAGAAATATCCAGTATGCTGTATCGCCTCCGAACGAACCCGGAAAAACCGCATCTGTAAATATTCTTAAAAAATATCCGGCTGCTAAAATCATCATGCTAAAATGTTTCTTCTGATACAAAAACCGGATAATGAAAACTCCTCCAATGATTAGAAATAAAAAACCCGTCATTCCAAAATACATATGTGCAAATACATAAGAATTATGGGGATTTCCACTGCGCATAACAATACTTGCAATCTGGCTTCTGTCCGCTCCAAAAATAACAGCCTTGAATGAATTCCATTTCGCAAAATAATCCAAAACCATGTCCATGCGGTCTTCACTCCCATGAAATCCTATCTGCATAAAACGAGAAAAAACTTTTTGAATTATCCAGTCTCCTGCATAAAGCAGCATGAGTATTCCTGCCACAATACCAAAAAATCCTGTAAGAAATCTTGCATGCACCCTGAATCCATGATGTGTCCTGTAAAAAAAATGATAAATCCAAAAACACCCGGCTATCAAACAGGCTGTAAATACCCCCGCACGTCCGACTGCTATCACGCAGCATACAGCGTAAAGGAAAACCGGCCATAATGGCAGTTCCCGGCCGTTTTTCTCTAACACTATGGCATAAATTACAAGCCATGCCAGCAGCAGCACTGATAAGTTATTTTTACTGAGATTTTCAAACAGCAGTATCCCATCCGGTGAATGTATCATTCTGTATGCCATATAAATCCCAGCCACAATGTAGCTTATTTTCCAAAAGCTGCAGTTTAACCGTTTTGCATATACGAGATTCATTGCTATCGGAAAATACGAAAACATCATGGAAATAAATACCGAAATATAAAGATTTCCAACAATAACAATATTCAGTGCTCCTGACAGGATAAATACAATCCATATCATATAAATAATTCGAGGAATATGCAGCCTGCAGACAGAATATGCAGACAAAGTCAGCCCAAATAAGATACTGATTACAGCCAGCCCGTCATGCATTGCTTCTCCAAGCGCCATCTTCAAAAAGGAAGTCCATGCAGCGCAAAGAATCAGGAACTGGTGAATCAAATCATCTCTGCCTATTTTGACATTCATATACGATTCCTCACAGCCTCTTTAAATTCTTTCAGTGTTCGCGGAACAATCACACAGTCTTTGCTGTATTTTTGCTGATACAAATCAATCCAGCCTGCTATACTGTCCGGAAGCTGATAATTTTTTCCTTCTACAAACTGATAGGCGTAAATATCTGTTCCATTTTTTCTAAAATACATTCGGGATGTAAAAACTGCCGAAGACTGTACCGTAATAAAAATGCTATTTGAAAAATCCTGGTTCAGCATCACAGCTTCCCATGGAATCTCTGACTGTTCCATCGTATCTATTCCAAGGTCTTCATATTTTCTTTTATCTTCCCTCGGATGAACTTTAATCAGCATATCCCTGGCTGGTACAATTTCTTTTAATACCTTAAGCAGTTTTAAATCTATTTCTACTTCACCTCCCCAGGTACCAAAAAAAATAATCTTTTTACGTTCCAGCTGCTTTTGAATCTGGTATGGAAAAATATGTTTCAGTGCAGATGCAAATTCAAGATTTTCCCTGCTTAGCTTTGGCATTTGAATCACTGGATAGCGGGGATTAAATGCCATCATTTCCGGCTCTGCCACATAATATCCATCAATGTAATTTTCGATATGCTGAAAATTACAGGCCTTATGCATTAACTCTTCCAGCATGTTCCTGATTTTCCATTTTTCTTTTACCCATTCACTCAGATATGTGCCAAGTCCGTCATCAATCCTGTAACAGCGTATCCTGCTGTTTTTTCGATAACAAGTATTAAAAATACATTCAACAATTGCGCCATAACCGTTAAAAAGCAAATGGTCATACAAATCATCCAACCTGTGTCTTAAGATATTCCGGCATCCTGTTTCCGGCCAGAGCATAGAAGCTAAATAAACAAAATATTTTGGAAATTTCTGTATCAGGGAATAACGATCTCCTACCCTTGCAAGCAGCGTATCAGCAAAATAAACATTACGGAATATCTTTTCCTTTCTAAGCCGTTTACAAATTTTTTTTGCAGACGGTGTTGTATTATAAATCACAATATCTGCTTCCCAGTCCGCATAGCGTTCCAGTCTCAGTCCGACTGACCCAGTCAGCTGAAAATAAGAATCTACACAGAATAAAACTTTTTTCATATATCTCCTGCCTTTCTCACGGCTATGCCCCTCTTCTCATCATCGATATCAGGTCAGCAATTTTTTTCCTATTCCAATACAGCATCACAAGCATAAAAATAATAATTCCAAGCCGGATTATGAAAAACATCTGGTATAGGATCAGACATCCTGCTCCAATTCCAATTAATACTGATGACAAAAAAATTAAATATCTAAAGTCAAATAAATATTTCATTTTCTCATTTTTTCTGCTCAGGTAAATCACATACCCTGCATGCATAACAGCCATTATCGCATAAGTAACCATCGTGGTATATCCTGCTGCCAGATACCCGGCCCTTTTAATAAAGATAAAATTCAATATCATATTTATCACTGCTCCCGTTATAGATACCACTGTACTGAAAATCACTTTTTCATAAAAAACCTCTGCCTGTTCCAGCAAATAATAAACAGAAACAAAAAAACATCCAAGCATAACTGCAGGAAGAATCATAACTGCTTCATAGTATGGCTTCGGAGCTGCGATTTTCACCAATTCCGGTCCTGCCATCATAATCAAAATAGTAAGTCCGGCAAATATAGATGTAACAAACCTAATTACTTTTCGAACTGCATCATATTCTTTATTTTGCAATGAATAATACAGCCATGGAATGTAAGCACCATTGATTCCCATACGTATGATTGTTACAGCCATTGATATCTGATATATGGTTGTATATATAGCTGCCTGAGATGCACCGCACAGATACCGGATCATAATCCTGTCAGCATGTCCTAAAAGAATCTCAGATAAACTTCCAGGAATCAGAGGCACAGCAAGTTTCACGGACCAGTACCAAAATTCTTTTTTATAAAATACTTTTCCTGCAACCGCAATCCTTATAAAAAGCACGATGCCTGCAGCAGACTGGCTAATCACCACTGCTGCAATTAAAGCCATTCCTTTCTCATCCGCAGACACGGCTCCTGCAATTCCCAGCAAAATTCCTGACAGAGTAATAAACAGTGTAACAAAGACCAATGCTTTATATTTAAATTCAAACCGCTGTGTCTGATACCAATACTGAACTGTTGGAAAAAAAAATAAATAGACTGCCATCATACACAGATATCTGGCCTCAGCCATATCCGGCCTGACCATATGTAACAGCCAGGCTGCCATGATAAAAATAACTGTGCAGACTGCTGTCAGGCACTGTATAGACGATACATACTCTTTTCGCCGGTTCTCATATTTTATCATCGCTTTATTAAATACATTTCCATATATGCCAAGCGAAGTAAATACCGATATCAGATTCACCCATGATAAAAAAGTCGTATAAATACCATACTCTGCAGAAGGCATAATCCGAGTGAAAACGGGCATGCAGACAAACTGTATGCCTCTTTGCACAATATAGCACATAGTAAACCATAATGCTGCCTTAGCCGGTAATGACAGAGCCTGATATCTTCTCATAAGCTTTCTTATCGTTTCTATCCCACATAATTTCATTTTCTGGTTTTCCTGTTATCAATTCTGATATGCTTTTAAAAGATTTTTATAAAATTTTTCTGCTGCATTCTGCCATGAATATTTCTTTAAAATCCTCTCTGCAGATTCTACAGGCTCCTCCAGCAGACTTTCCAAATCTGTATCATACACATATGGGTCTATATAATGCGCAGAGTTTCCATAAATCTCAGGAAGACACGATGCTTTAGATACAATAATCGAAGCTCCCTGAGAAAGTGCTTCTAATGGAGGTATCCCAAATCCTTCTGACAAAGCCGGATGAATATATGCCTTGCAGTGCATCATCAGTGCTTTCATTTCTCCATCTGTCACTCTGCCAAGGTACAGCAGATTTTCCGTTCCCTGGCCAGAGATTTCTTCCTGACCTCTAATCTTCTGACCAGCAACTGCAAACATTCTGTTTTTATTTCTTTTTGCTGCCTCTTGAATCCATTTAAAATTTTTATGCGGCAAAATACTCCCTAAAGACAAATAATATTCCTGTTTCTTTAACCGGGGGAATTTTACAAATATTTTCTCATCTTCATGAATTCGAAGCATATGCTGCCAGCCATTTGGCAGTACACAGATCCTTTTTCCTTTTACATGATAAAAATCCATGATATCCTTTTTTGATGTATAAGAAACTGTATAAATTAATCTGCTTTTACAAATAGCACGATACCTCATGACTTTATAATATAAATAAGATAATTTTCCACGCAGGCTTTTGCACTCTTCCTTTTTGCATGATTCCTGTGTCAGATCATAAATTGTCATTACATCTGGTCTTAAAACAGGACATGCGTTGTACAGATTAATTCCTATGCGTCTGCTTTTAAGCAGGTATATTAAAAAATACGTCTGTATCCAAAAAAACTTATTGCCTTTGCCAAATCTTACTGTTTCTATATTTTTATACTGTTCATCAAACAAATAATCATGCGGTATTACAATCTGAATCAGTCCAGGTTCAATCCATTGATCCAATTCCCGCATCATTTCAAATACTACCCTCTGCTGCCCTCCGGCATTGGCATATCCATTTATAGCAAACTTTTTTCCCATCTTCCTCTTCATGCTCTTTCACATCCCATTGCCAGCTTTTCATAGCATTCAAAATTTTCTCCAGAAACATAATCTGCCATTTTACGGCTGTTTTTCCGTTTCAGGCATTTTCCAAAAACCTTGCCGGCATATAACCCCTTTTCAGACTGTGCAGCCTTTAGACTCTCTCAGCCAGATCCGGTTTTATCTATATCTGTCCTGCCTGTAAAAAGACAATAGCCCCCATTACAGTAATACCATTTTCCAAATAGAAATCCATTACATCTTCAATCATTTTATGTGTTGTAGTTCCAATTCGGCACACCATGAAAACCCTGGCTGCTTTCGTAAGACTATCCCATACTGCAATGTCTTCAAAAATATTCTCAGCTGTTTGCATTTCAATCTTCCAGCTCTTCAGCTGTTCTTCCATATATTCCAGGCATTCTCTTTCCTTTTCATCAAATATAAAATCAGAAACTGCATAGATTTTTTCAGTTTCCATATTTTGACATGACAATCGAATGCGGTTAAGCACTTTACTCTTTTCTCTATTCTCCACATTCATTGAAATCCCGTCATAAACAGGAAATGAATATAATCCTCTCATTTCATCTACACTTTTTACTGTGTCACTGAAAACATACCAGCAAGAAAAAAGCCCTCCATATATAAAAATACCTGCCATAAATCCAAGAACAATGTATTTAATATAAGACTTCGATACAGAAACATTTTCCTGGACTTCCTGAATATTCTTTTCAGCTACACCTGCTGCTTCTTCATAGGCTGCTTTCTGAGTTTTTCCAAATGCATCTGTCATCGATTTTAAATTTGTCCTATTTGATGATAAAAGAGCTTTCTTATCATGCTGCCAGGACTGCAGACTGCTGTCAGCTGTGATGCTTTCCATACTGCTAATAAGTTTCAGGCTATGCTTTGCCATCTTTTGCATTTCATGTGAATATGCTGTCAGTACATTCTGAAATTCCAAAGCCATTTTTCTTGCTTCATTTGTATTTCTGCCAGTAATCTCTACATAAAAAAGAGCATCCGCTTCCTGTATGCTGTCCTCTGATCCGTTTACTTCAATCTGATATGGATAACTATATGTCCTTTGATATGCCGATATCAGTTCTGCCAGACAGCTTTTATCCATCTTCCAGCTTTGCCCGGATTCCATAAGAGCATCCGCTGCACCGCCATTAGATACAAAATTCAAATAACTTTCTGCAACCGTCTGCACTTCTTTTCTCTTCACACCGTCAATGCAATAAAGCATGATATATCTGGTCTTGTGATACGCATCCAGCTGCATAAGCACTGAATTGTCCACATATTTTTCCAAATCTCTGATTTCACTTTCCAAACGAACAGCATCCGCAACCGCCTGTTCTTCTTCTTCCGTCATTTCTATTTCTTGTACCGCGTCAGATACCGTGCCGCTTCGATTTTTCATCCACCCATATCCGCCTAAAATAATCGCAGCCGCTAATGCACAAACCAAAATCTGTTTCCACTGCCTGCACAGTCTTTTCAGCAAATCAGACAAGTCAATTTCAATATCTTCTATTTTTTTCCAGGAATTATATCTATTCATTTTATCCTCAATCATCACATTTTCATGCCTCATTCATAATCTCCGCCACTGACTTCATAATCTTTACATACATCGCATAACTATCCGTTTTCTTCCCATCATCTTCATTCCCCGTCTTCTCATCCTGCTTTCCCAGTTTTTTCTTCCCGGCCTTATCCTTCCTCTTCTCCGGCAGATTCCACATATCCAGCACAGCATCCGACGGATTCGCCACACCCCACAGCAGTTCATCTGCCCCGGCATCCAGCGCCCCGCAGATATTCGCAAAAGTTTCCATGCTCATTATCCTCGTCCCGCGTTCGATATGTCCTAAGAATGACATACTGATACCGCACTTTTTTGCCAGCTCATCCTGGGACCATCCTTTTGCCTTGCGCACCTGGCGGATTCGCATTCCCATCTTCCCATAATCCAGTTCCCGCATAATCTCCTCCCGCTTCCATTCCTATCTGCACCCAGATACCCGGATGCGTTATGCGTCTGCTGTTTTGTTCCCACCCTGTTACAGCCAGCATTTATTTTGCATAACATTTTATAGGAAATTGTTATGCAAAAACTTATGCATAAAATCCATATAACCCGCTGTTTTCAACGCTTCGCGGATATTCCGGTCAAAAATAAAACCAATCCTTTTCATTCATTTTAAAATTTGTGGATTTTTATTTTAACTACTTATTTCATTTAAATTTTTGTGAAATATAGACAAATTAGAATCTAAGAACTCAAAAAATAGAACATAAAACTGGAAATATAAACAAATTTTTCTTAGGGGTTGCAAAAAAAGAAGAATTGATATAGAATACTTTCAGATAACATTTTCCTATAAAATGTTATCTGAAAGAACAAAAACTGATTTTTTCCTGCCAAAGCGTTAAAAATGCATACTTTAAGGCTTCTTTTTTGACTCAGCAGTTCTCTGTAATACATGTAATTTTTCACTTGATTTTAAATCTGTAATCCGCATTTCTGCTGCTTAACCGAAACTCAAAATCTCCAAACATTATCCTTCCTGCCTCGCTCTGTGCAGGCCTTCCAGCAGCTCCAGCATAAACTCATGCCTGTTACTGACTGTTCTGCCTGTATCTTCAAAAACCGCCTTCGCATCCTCCGGTATGCTTTCCCGTTTCGGAACATGCGAAAATTTTACATGAATATCTTTCATCTGCCCGATTTCAAACAGCAGCCCCATACAGTTTTCCCCGCAGGAAGAAGCCCACTGTTTCATCTGCGGCATGCAGTAAAGCATAATCAGCACCTTTACCCCGCCGCTGATGCGCTCAAACGTAATCGGCCCAAGCACCGGGCTTTGAATGCACCAGGCAGACACCGCCTCGCTGTTATCCACTTCCCGCACCATTCTTTTTACAAATTCATCCTCAAACCACGCCTCTTCGTAGTTACCGTAAAAAACGTTATCAATATCTCCGTCAAACGGCTCCATTTCTCCCACTGTAACATAAAGCATGCCATTACCTCCTTTCCTTCTACCAGCTCAAAAGCAGCCGTATTGCACACATATAATAATAAATCATGCGCATCGGCATCCTTTTAAGCGCTTCAGGATGCTCTTTTGAAAAACGCCTGTTTTTCTCTGCCAGCCATCCGGCAAGCCTGTGATTGAGCCTCGTTCCCCGGTACTTAAAAGTCAGCGCCCGCATCTGGCTTTTTAACATCTGTTCCTCTGTCATCGGAAGTATCCGCACATCCCCCTGTCTTACGGCGCGTTTTAACATTGTGCGCGCTTTGGGACTTCGAATCACGCAGCCGGTATATTTTATGGATTCTTTCTTCATTTGAGGCAGCCACACATCTCCAAAACTGATATCCGCCGTTTCCGCAAACTGGTCCCTGCATGAAAGACAGCTTTTTTCGATAAAAAAGTACGCATTTTTATAGGCACAGACCGTTTTCGTATAAGAAAAATCTCTCTGGCTGCCATCGTCATACACCACACTGGATGTACCGCGCCAGTGTCCCCTGCGGTAATACAGCCTGACTGCATGCTCCCTCGGCAGGCGGCATTTATCCAGGGCATACTCGCTCGCTTTGACATCGTGGGCGCCGCTGCAGAACAGACCGATTTTTAAAACGATTTTTTCCCGCAGGCTGCTGTCTTTTTCCAAAATGCGGCAAAAGGCACGCATCATGCATGGTGTCAGTACAACTGCAAGTTTTCCGTCAAACTGGCGCAGCTGTTCTAAATGTGACATCATTGGAATTTTCATATAGACACTGGAGGATGCTTCCTGAATCTGCTGCAGCGTTGTCGCAATATACGTCTGATAAGTCAGTCTTCCGTCTTTTGTAAATGCTGTTTTTACTGCCCAGGCGCCGTCTATCTCATGATTTTTTAAAAGGCTGCATAAAAGAGCCGTTACCATTCCCCCGGATGCAGCGTTTTTGCGCACTGCTTCATCTGCCGCATATCCCATACAGCAGGAAATATGAGTCCCAAGATACTTCTTTGGACTGTTTAAATCTATCACATGGTTTAGCACTTTCTTAATAGTTCTTTGGTCTGCATCTCGGCAATTTCTGCCATCCTGACAGCCTTCACACATTTTCTGCCTGCCATCCTGATGAGTGCCGCTCTTTTTTTTACCTTCCCCGTTCTCGTTCTGATTCTCCAGTATCCCGTCTAACAGGTTTCCAATATAGCGGATATTCTGCCTGGAGCTTTTTTGTACGGCTGGCAGATGCTCCTTTATGCTTTGCCGTATCTGCTCCTGATTTTTCTGGAAAATTTCAAACTGCTGTATCAGCCCCTCTAAACTGAGCTTTGAAAAATCGGAGACGTATTCTCCAAGCCCGAACTGCTCCATGACTTCCAGATATTTATGGCTCCATCCGGTCAGTAAAACCGGCACCTGCTCAGAGAGTGCAAATACCATCGCATGAAATCTGCTGGTCACAAGCATTTCGCACTGTCCGATATATGCGCGGATTTCTTCCGCATCCATTTCCCTCCGTTCCCAGATAAGGCCGTATTTTGCGCCTTTTTCTTCCTGATGCACCGCTGTCCTGCAAAATCTCCTGTTTTCTTTTCTGCTCCAGTATGCCCTGGCAGCCGCATCTGCGGTCATCAGGTCGTTATTGCGCGGCTGTCTGGAATTGATGCGTGCGGCGTTCGCAAACAGAAAAACCTGAAATCCGTGCTCCGTCAGATATTCAATAAAACCAGCCATAATTTCACAGTAATCAATGCCCGCCTTTTTACACTTTCTTTCGACTACGGAACTGACAGAAAGAGCCGCTGTATGGGAAAACCCTTTCTCTGCACAGGTACGTTTTACACGCGCTTCCACATGCTTATCCTTCGGCATGGAAAATGCGCCGTCTGCACACAGGCGCACATTTTCACAGATGCCGGCTGCCTTAAGATGCCTGTAAGTATGTCTGCCCCTGGCGATAACCAGCTTCATTTCCGGCAGTACCAGCTTTGCCAGAAAACGGTTATACGCATTATGAAACGGCCCGAGAGCCTGAGAATATTTCACAGCAGCAGTTCCCATCAGCAGCGGAACTGCGGCACATGCAAACGCATAGGTGTTCATCAGAAATCCGCGGCTGTCTGAAAAAGCAATTCCCGCCTCGTCAATGACCAGATCCGATTCCAGATATGTGTTTAAAATTTCATTTTTCGAAAGCAGCTTTTGAATGCACGGACACCAGCAGAATGCACGGTATAATACCGCACAGGGAAATGCTTCAAACAGTATTTTCTGCGGCTGTGCCGGAATCACGGTTACAGACTCATGCGGGCACTGCGCTATGTCTTCTTTTGGATAAACACTCATAAGCCGGATGTCCAGCCGGCTGCCATATCTTTCTTTCAGCTGCTGAATCGAACTCTGCAGCATGGCGGCTGCACCTTTGTTTCCGCTGTAGCTTGCCGCTGTAATTGCAATCGTAACCTTTTTCATAAACTTTTAGTGCCTCCGTTCCTTCCCAATTCCCTCTTTCTTATTTCCCTTCTCTGTACATTTCCTGCCCTGTCTGAAACTAAGTCCGCTCACAATCTGTTTCGCAGCAGATATGCCGCAAAGTCTCCTATAATCGTAATTATTCTATGCAGAACGCTCAGCGCCGCGGTCACATCACGTCCTATCACAGGCGAAAGCAGCAGTGTGAGCGCCATCTCACGCACCCCGATTCCTCCCGGCGCTCCCGGAACTGCAAATCCGAGTATCCAGGAAATAATATAAGCCGCTGTAATGACTCTTATTCCTGTTCCATTCAGACTGCCGCCCCAGTACAAGTATAACAGTACAAAAATCAGCCCGAGCACGGTAAGCACAGCAGCATAAATGAAAAATACCGCCAGAAATGTTTTCAAAAATGTATCTATTTTACTGGTTCCAGTCACGCCGTTCTTAATCTTATTATTTCGAATCTCATCATTCTTTATTTTATCGTTCTTTATTTTATCATATCGAATCTTATCATTCTTTATTTTATCATTCTGAATCTTAATGTTCTTTATTTTATCGTGCCAAATCTTATCATTCTTTCCTTTACCATTTGGAATCTTATCACTCTTTATTTTATCGTTTCGAATGCTATCGCTCTTTATTTTACCATTTTGGATGTTATATCTTCGCTTTCGCACTGCTTTTAAAATAAAAATCACCGCCAGAGCTGTCAGTCCCAAAATTACAGTAAAAATCAAAAACAGCTTCAGCGTCACCGGCCCGTACGCCTTCTGCAGATTCTGCATAACCGCTTCTATCGCCCGGCACATTTCAGAATAAGCCAGAACCGCGCCCATAAAAAATGCCGCAAAAACCAGCCCCGCAATCTCGCTGAGCGTTGCCGCCGCAATCTGTTTCTGGGACAGATTCAGCCTGCCCGCGAACAGATTCCGTCCAGCATAATGCATGACATTTCCGGGCAGATATTTTCCGATATTTGCTTTTGCATAGACACGCAGCGCTTCCCTGCGGTTACAGCGCTTCCCTGCAAAGAATTCCAGCCACAGGCACCAGGCGGATGCGGATAAAAAAACGGTCGCTGTTTTCAAAGCAATGCCGGCCGCAAAGACAATGCCGGCCATGCGCCAGTCTTTTATCCGGCCAAAATCAAAATCCGTCCGGCGAAGCGCCCATACAATAAAAAGAATGGATAATGCGCTGACAGCATTACCCACATATTTTACATATTTTTTCATATTCCATTTCTTCCAGACTTACCGAATCATTTGCTGCTTTACGCTTCCTCTTTCCCGGACGTTTTCACTCCGTCATAATCCATGCGCCGTACATGGTACTGGACGTCTTCTAAAATTTTGCGGTTTGAGGCAATAATATCCGCCATCAGCCCCATAATAATCGTCTGAAACCCGAGCAGAAGCAGCACAGCCGCTAAAATCAGCGACTGCACATGCCCTCCTCCGACGCCGTGAAAATAAAACACTAAAAACCGGATTCCGACGGCTGCCCCGCACAGAAAAATCAGGATGCCGATTGTTACAAAAAACTGCAGCGGTTTATACATCAGAAAAACATGCCCTATCGTAAACACAGATTTTTTAATATACCCGGCCATGCTTTTCATCAGCCTCGAAGGACGTATTTCCTTATTCGTGCGCACCGGAACGGATTCCATCGCCATATGCGTCCTCCCGGCCTGGACAATGGTTTCTAAGGTATATGTATATTCATTTGTCACATTCAGCTGCATCGCCGCCTGCCTGCTGTAAGCCCGAAATCCGCTCGGCGCATCGGGAATATCTGTTTTGCTGGCTTTGCGCACAATGTAGCTGCCAAAATGCTGCAGCTTTTTTTTCAGCAGAGAAAAATCCTCCATCTCATCAATGGGACGGGCACCGATTACAATATCCGACCTTCCTTCTAAAATCGGACGTACCAGCTTTTCGATATCCGCGCCTTCATACTGATTATCCGCATCTGTATTTACAATAATATCCGCACCGTTTCGAAGACATGCATCCAGTCCTGCCATAAAGCCCTTCGCCAGTCCCCGGTTGGAACGAAAATTGACGATATAATCGACACCCCACGTCCGTGCCGCAGTTACCGTATCATCCTCGCTTCCGTCATTGATAATCAGATATTCAATCACATCAATCCCTTCAATCCGTCTTGGCAGCGCATTTAACGCTGTCTCTAATGTCGCCGCCTCATTATAGCAGG
>CANDJC010000134.1 GCA_947384955.1 uncultured Eubacterium sp.
ATACTTTTTTTAGAATTAAATTTTTTCGGGATAACTCTTTTTTCGGCATAAGACACGCAGATAGCGCTGGATGAAGGGGAGACGGACGGGCATGTGCTGCGGGTGGTGTTTCCGCACTCGGCGGTGCTGTACCTGCGGCATACATCGAAAACCCCGGAGCGGCTGCGGACGGAGATAACAACGCCGGGAGGCAGCGTGAGTTACTGGATACCGGTGATGAAATCTCAGGATTACACGCTGGAGGAGATATTTGAGAAAAAGCTTCTGTTTCTGGTGCCGTTTTATATTTTTGTACATGAAAAGAATTTTAAGAAATACAGAAGGGATGAGAAGCTGCTGGAGGGAATGAAAAGGGAGTATGCGGAAATCAGAAGGCGCCTGGAAAGGCTTGCGGAAACGGGAGAAATCAGCGAATATGTGAAATGCACGCTGATAGACATGACAGCAAAGGCAGTGGAGAATTTAGCCAGAAACTATGAAAGCGTCAGGGAAGGAGTGAAATCAGTTATGGGAGGCAAAATACTGGATTATGAAGCAAAGCAGATACGCAATGCCGGTATTCGTGAGGGCGAGGCCAGGGGAGAAGCCAGAGGTGAGGCCAAGGGCGAGGCCAGAGGGATTGTAGAGGCCGGCTTTGATTTCGGGCTGTCAGAATCGGATATCCTGAACCGGCTGCAGCAGAAGATGAATATCCCGCTGCAGGCAGCGCAGGAATATTTGAAGCTATTTATGAAGAAGCCGACGTAAACGCTGGAACAAAGGTACACAGTAAGAAATAACGGGTTACGAAAAGGATAAATGACGGATAACGTTTTGGGATATGCAGAACGAAAAAGCGGCAGAACGAAAAGGCGGCGGTAAAGATGGATAAGGAAAAGAGCAGGCAGTTTAGAAAAACATTATATGTATCGGATTTAGACGGAACGCTGTTAAGAAGCGGACAGTTTACATCGGATTATACGAACAGGGTAATTAACAGCCTGACTGCCATGGGAATGCATTTTTCTTATGCAACTGCAAGGTCTTTTGTGACTGCAAAAAAGGTGACCAGAGGCCTTCAGGCTAAGATTCCGCTGATTGTCTATAACGGTGCATTTGTGATGGACAATGAGACGGAATCTGTTATGATTGCCAATTATTTTGATGAAAGTGTAAAAGAGGTTTTGAAAGACCTGTTTTGTCATCATGTATATCCGATTGTATATTCTTATAGAAACGGCGCTGAAAAATTTTCTTTTCTTCCAGAGAAATGCTCGAAAGGTGCGCTGGAGTTTCTGGATACAAGGAAGGGCGACAGGCGGACAAATCCGGTTGAGACAGCTGAGCAGTTAATGGGCGGAGACTGTTTTTACATTACATGCATTGATGAGCCCGTAAAATTAGAACCGCTGTATATGAAATATCAGGACAGTTACCATGCTGTATATCAGAAGGATATTTATTCCGGCGAACAGTGGCTGGAAATTATGCCGAAGGCAGCGTCGAAATCCAATGCCGCTTTACAGCTTAAAGAGCTTTTGCAGTGTGAACGGCTGACTGTATTTGGAGACGGAAAAAATGATATTGATTTGTTTGAAGCGGCGGATGAATGTTATGCAGTAGAAAATGCGGTGGAGGAACTAAAGCAGGCTGCTACAGGAGTTATTGGGAGCAATGACGAGGATGCTGTGGCCAAATGGCTGGAAACAGCCGCCCGGCAGTATGGCAGTATAGGGCGGCTGTAAACCGGCACAGTTTCAAATTGTTTTTTGGGCTGAGAGGTGAATATTAATTTTTATCAAAAAAAGCAAGCATATGTTCGCTCCATTCACGGCAGGAACATTCGTATCCCAGTCCGACCCCGTGATTTCCTGTCGGGAAGATTTCACATAAATGCGGGACTCCGGCCTGGCTTAATGCACGCTCCAGCCGGGAGGTATTGTCAGCCGGAACACAATCGTCGTCTTCATTTGCAAAAGCATAAACCGGCGGATAGTCCCGGCGGATTTGCTGTTCTACAGATAACTGTTCCCGGAGACCCGGCATCTGGTTCGTTAGATTTTGACAGCTTCCTTCATGATAATTGGAAAGAAAGCTGATAACGGGATACAGCAGTCCGATTCCGTCCGGGCGGGCGGAACTGTTTTCATACATCTTCAGCACATCTGAATTTACTTTTTTCTTAGACAATTCTTCTAATACCAGCTGTTTTAATTTATCATGTAAATATGCTTCGCTTGCACAGAGATGACCGCCGGCAGAGGAGCCGATTACAAGAATACGGTCCGGGTTAATCTGATATTTGTCGGCAAAGGCACGTACATGCATAATGGCAAGCGCTAAATCCATTTGCGGAAGCGGATAATAATTTGGAGTAATCCGGTAATTTAACACGAACGCTTTATAGCCGCCGTCACGTTCCATACGCTGGGCAATCTGAACTCCCTCTGAATACGAAGAGAGCATTTCATAACCGCCTCCCGGGCAGATAATGACAGCTGGAAGCCTGGAGGACTGTTCCAGTTTTTCTTTTGAAACAGCATGGGATGGATATGGCGGTACAGATGCCGCTGCGGATGTATGTGCAAAGGCTCTGTTATCCTTTCGGGGACTGCCTGTAAACAGCCATACGCCGTCGGTATTGTTTAAATCAGCTTCGGGAATCTGTTCATGCATGCTGGACGAATTGGTGCCGGCGTGGTCTGTATTCCATAGCGGAATAAACATAAAATTGTGGTTTTGCGCGGTTTCCATAAGCAGGCTGGCACATTCTAAAAACGCGTCTGATAAAAAGGGTACGCCCCATTCCATCCGGTCTTCTTTTTCAATCTGTTCCATAGTATAGCGGTAATGCTGCGGGGGAATGCGGTCCAGCCAGCAGGAAGGGAACAGGTTTCCGATGGATTTTCGTACCGGGCCGGTCTGCATAATTTCTTCGAAGGTCTGGGATTTTGTAAACATGGTGTAATCTCCTCTTAATCGATGTCTGGTTTGGGGCCTTTTCATAAAGGCGGTATCTGTGATTTATTTTATCATGAAAACTCAGAAATACAATGTATTTTTTTAGTATTTGGTATTGCAGGAAGGAATTATTAAGGGAAGTACAAAAATGCGATAATCAGACAATATCAAAAATATTAAAGTAATAGAGATTTTGCGGTGAAATTCATTTGCTTTCTTTTGCTATTATTATACCACAAAATAGAAAAATTACAAGACTGGTAACGGCCTGCATGCGGTGTTATACTGACTATCCAGACTCAGAACGGTCAGAACGGAACCGGAAATCTGGCAGAGGAACTGTGACTGTAAATAAGGGAGGAGAAGCGCGTATGAATCAGAACTGGATGATTTTATTGCAGCAGCAGAACCAGCTTGGCAAGGTGATGGAAACAAACCGCATAACGGAAAAGTACGGACTTACATTAAGCGAAGAAGATGCAAAGCTGATTATGGCAGAGCGCAGCAATGCTTTGCGGGAACAAAGAAGGGCTGAATTCGGGGAAGGGATAATTGTTAAGATTATTTCCGAGTTTTGTGATTCTGATTTTATCAGCCAGGAGAATTATACAGAGACGCTTATCCGTTTGCAGGAAATCTTTTATCTGTATAAAAATGAAATGATGGATGAGCTTACGGATGAGGAGCTGCTGCATTTTATGAAAGAACAGTTTGAAGGCGTCTGCTTTGGGGATTTGGAGTATCTGGAGGGAACCTGTCTGAATATTTTTGCACAGGCCGTGCGGGCAGGATACGGGGATTACAAAAGCACGTCTGGAAGGGGTGAATATTCCAGATTTGATGAAGTGCCAAGGTGGGATTATGATTTGTACTTTGAAACGCTGAAAGAACTTTGCTGGGGGTAGGACATGATGTACGAGATGGAAGAATTAATCCCCGTTGTGGGAAAACTGGCGGAAAAGTATACTGCTTTTGAAAGTACATCGGTTACCTATGAAAAGGCAGAGCAGCTGATGGGAGCCGTACTGTACTGCATTCAGGAAACAGGGTCTGCGGGGGAAGCACTGGCAAAAAAGATTTCAGCGGGCCAGGCATATGAAGCAGGCTTTGAAATGGTAAAAAGAAAAGTAAAGGATGCGCTGGATTTATATAACGGCATGATGCAGGAGTTTGAAAGCTACGGAAATCCGTTTCTGGAAGAGGTATTTATAAAAGGCCTGCCGGAAATTTTTAAATGGTATGATGCAGAATTTGAACCCCAGAATACGATACTGACACTGGATTATCCGGTGCTGCGCAGTCTGACAGAATATGCGGGGATTGACCGGATTTACGAATATGAGAAATGTATTTTGCAGGAACAGCGGTTTTTAGCAGAATTCCCCAAAGAATATGTTCAGGATGTGTACTGCCGGTATTATGGGCAGCAGAATGACGTGCCGGAAAATATCTGTGAGCCTCTGCTTGCGGTAATGGCGGCACATATACTGATAAAGAAACCGTTTCAGGCACAAAGAATGGAAAGCCGGGATTATGAAAATCTGCGGGCCGTTCTGCTGCATCATGATTTGCGGAGGATGCAGCAGCTGGCGGAGGATGCGCTGGATGCTTTTGTGCAAAATGCGGCGGGCAGCAGAAAGCGGCAAAAAGATACAGCAGACAGCGGACGGGTGCAGAAATATCTCGCATCTGCAGCAGGCAGTGTACTGGTACGCCTGAAAAGTGCCGCAGAGCACGGGAGTTTATGTCATATCATTTAGCGCACAGGCTCCGGTTCCGGCAATGGATGCGAAAATCACTGTCTGCGGGAGGGAGGATATCCGAATCTGCGCTTAAACAGCCTGGAAAACTGGAATTCATCATAAAATCCCAAATCCAGCGCAATTTCTTTTATCCGGCGGTCCGGGTAAAGCGGAATCTGCTCGTTTGCCAAATCCAGTTTTAAATCCATCTGATAACGGTGAATGGAAGTTCCGGTAGATTTTTTAAAACGGCTGCTCAAAGAACGGACGCTGATATGATAGGTATCGGCCAGCTCCTGCGGGGAAAAGAAACGGTCCGGGCGCAGATAGAACTGGTGAATCATTTCTGTAACAACGGGGTCCCGGGAAGCGCAGGTCCCGGCACAGCGTTCCAGCTCGGCCAGCAGCAGGAAAAACAGCGATTCCAGCAGCTGTTTACGGTGTCTGGCTTCTTTGGACCAGTAGGTTTCGATTAAATGCAGCATCAGGCGTTCAATCTGCAGATTACCGGAGCAGTCGGTTATTTTTTGCAGAGAAAAACAGTCAGCTGTATTTCCAGATTCCAAAGAGAGCACGTCTTCTGGCAGGCGGGTGCAGTGAAGGTACATATTGCGCATGCCATTGCTGCAGACATCCAGGCTGTAATGGTGCTTTCCGGGTTCTAAGATAAGCATCTGGTGTTCTTTGACCGGATAACAGGCATCATTTTCCCAGATATCCCATGTGCCGTTTTTAATATATAAAAAATCATACTCATCCAGAATCCGGTCGGGATGACGGATACCTTCCTGGATATAGTTTGTGTTGCAGCTTAAAATTTCGCGGCCGCTTCTGGCAGTAAGATAAATCATAAAAGACCTCCTTTTGCCGGATTATACATGAAAAACGCCGGATTGTCTATGTATTTTGTTTGTTTAATCCTGTATATTACTAATAAATAAAAAAGACAAAACTGTTACGCGAAAGGAGCAGAATGATGAGTAAAAAATGTGCAAATCATCCGATTACATTACGCCAGTTTCAGGCGGCAGACGGATTCTGGAAGGAAAAAATGGAGCTTGTGCGCATCGAAGTGATTCCGTATCAGTGGGAGATTTTAAATGACCGCGTAGAAGGAGCCAGCCCGAGTTTCTGCATGCGTAATTTTAAGACTGCGGGAAAACTGATGCGGGAGAAAAAAGAAAAAGGGGCAGCTTTTCAGGAGCCGGTATATACATTCCGCGGTTTTGAAGCGCTGCCGGAAGATATGGAGCATCTGGAGGACCGTTTTTACGGCTATGTGTTCCAGGACAGTGATTTTTCGAAATGGATAGAAGCGGCAGCCTATTCGCTTGCAAGTCACCCGGATCTGGAGCTGGAAAAGACAGCGGACGAAGCAATTGACATTGTATGCGCGGCACAGATGGAAAACGGTTATCTGGATACGTATTATATTATAAACGGCATGGATAAAAGCCTTACCAATTTAAAGGACAATCACGAGCTGTACTGTCTGGGGCATCTGATAGAAGGGGCGGCGGCCTATTATGAAGCCACCGGAAAAGATAAGCTGCTAAAGACGGCGATGAAGTTTGCCGACTATATTGACAGCCGATTCGGGCCGCAGGAAGGCAAATGTAAAGGATATCCAGGACATGAAATTGCGGAGATGGCGCTGGTACGTCTTTATGAGGTGACCGGAGAAGAACGGTATCTGAACCTGGCCAGATTTTTTATAGATGAAAGAGGAAAACAGCCGTATTACTGGGACAGCGAGGAAGGTGCTGAGAAAAAAGAAGGCGAACGCTATCAGTACCATCAGGCGCACCGCCCGGTACGGGAACAGGACGAGGCAGTCGGGCATGCGGTCCGGGCCGTATATCTGTATTCCGGTATGGCAGACGTGGCGAATCAGACAGGGGATGAAACGCTGAAAGAAGCCTGCAGGCGTTTATGGAACAGCATTGTCCGTGAAAAAATGTACATTACCGGGGCCATTGGCGCAACACATATCGGAGAATCCTTTTCGTTTCCGTTTGATTTGCCAAATAATCTGGCATATGCGGAGACCTGCGCGTCCATCGGATTGATTTTCTTTGCAGAAAGGATGCTGGAAATGGAGCCGGATGCGGCATACGCGGATATTATGGAGCTGGCGCTTTACAATTCTGTATTGAGCGGCATGGCTTTGGACGGCAAAAGCTTCTTTTATGTAAATCCTCTGGAGGTGCTGCCAGAAGCATGTCACAAAGATGAACGGAAATTTCATGTAAAGCCGGTGCGCCAGAAATGGTTTGGATGTGCCTGCTGCCCTCCGAATCTGGCAAGGCTGATAAGCTCCATTCCGTCCTATGCGTTTACCGAAAATGAGGACACGCTGTATATGCATCTTGCCATGTCCGGGACAGTGCAAAAACAGGTCAGTGAAAAAACAGCTGCTTTTCAGATTGAATCAGGAATGCCTTGGAATGGGAAAGTGAGCATAGCGTTTACTGGAAAAGAACCGGTATCCATGAAGCTTGCGGTACGTATCCCGGGCTGGTGCGGCAGCTGGCAGATACAGGGAGCGGAGGATTTCTGCTGCAGTCAGGATAAGGGTTATTATTATATAGAAGGCATGTGGGAAGCCGGATGCCGGGTGCTGTTTGATTTTGAAATGAAGCCTCGTTTTTATCAGGCAGACGACCGTGTGCGGGATGATATTGGTAAAATTGCTGTCAAAAAGGGACCGGTTGTTTACTGTGCGGAAGAAGCAGATAACGGGAAGAATCTTCATTTATTCAGAGTGCTGGCTTCGCAGCCGATTGAAGAAACAGAGACGGAGATTCAAAACCAGAAGCTTCCGGCGCTGTATGTGGCTGCGGAGAAAAAAACCGCTGTTAAGGAAACGGGGCAGCTTTATACTGAATATGAAAAGCCGGTGTATGAGAAAGCAAGGCTGAAAATGATTCCTTATTTTGCATGGGCAAACAGAGGGGAAAATGAAATGGCAGTCTGGTTTTATGAAGGAGAGTAACGGATGCTGACGGCCTGACGGATATCTAAAAAATGAGATTGGGGACTGAATCATGGAAAAAGATTTATCGAAAAGAATAGATACAGACAAATCACTGCATAAACTGTGTCAAAATTCAATAGATTTAGTTGAATATGCAAGAAGAATCACAGCAAAGCAGATAAACATCATTCAGCTAATGACATTTTATTCCATAGGAAGATGGATTGTAGAGGAACAGCAGCAAGGTGAAAGCAGAGCGAAATATGGACAGCAAGTGATTAAAAAGCTTTCAGAAGCTTTGACAAAACAGTATGGAAGAGGATTTTCGACAGACACATTGGAGAATGCCAGGCGTTTTTTTCTTACATATCAGGATAGAATTTCCGAAACATTGTTTCGGAAATTTGCTGTGGAAAAATCCGAAACGGTGTTTAGCATTTTTGAAAAAGAAATGCCATTTACACTTCCCTGGTCACATTATCTTCAGCTAATGCGTATAAAAGATGAAAATGAGAGAAAATTTTATGAAATAGAAGCAGCAAATGAGGCGTGGGGCATACGAACATTACAAAGACAATATAATTCAAGTCTGTATGAAAGACTGGCGCTGAGCAGAGAAAAGGATAAGGTAATGAAGCTTGCGTCAGAAGGCAATGTAATTACAAAACCACAGGATATTGTGAAACAGCCCACGGTGCTTGAATTTCTTGGGTTAGATGAAAAAGCAAAATATATGGAATCCGACTTGGAAACTGCAATTATTAATAAATTGCAAAAATTTCTGCTGGAATTAGGCAAAGGCTTTCTGTTTGAAGCAAGACAGAAGCGGTTCACATTTAAGGAAGATAATTATTATGTAGACCTTGTATTTTATAACAGACTTTTACGCTGCTATGTGCTGATTGATTTGAAGATTGATAAACTTACACATCAGGATTTGGGGCAGATGCTAATGTATGTACATTATTATGATAAATATGAGAAGCTGCCAGAGGAAAATCCAACAGTAGGAATTTTGTTATGTAAAGAAAAGGACGATGCCCTTGTAGAAATTACATTACCAGAAGACACAAACATATATGCAGCAGAATATCAGCTATATTTACCTGATAAAAAGGAATTGCAGAAGAAATTGAAGGAATGGATAGAGGAAGGAACAGATTTGTAGATAGTATTTACAGAATGTCTATGTGCGCTGTGGCGATAGCACTTGTCGCGAGGCGAAATCTGAAGGAAGCCGGATATGCCGCATTCTGGCGGATGGGGAGCCAGGTTACCAGTGTCTGGTCAATCAGCTCCCAGCCCCGTCATCACTCGTCAGCCCATCCTCCTCCCATTCATCATTCAGCCTGCCAGCCCGGTCTTCAGCTGCAATTTTGCATTCATTTTTTTTTCAGACTTCATCTCTGACAAATCCCAGCTGACCTTTTTTCCAATCTGTTTTTTGTAATCATCAGGATTTAGTCCGTCTTTTTCAGGCATATCGGTCAGATAAGCAGTAACCGTAAGTTTTTTTGCGTCATCTGCAATCCAGGTTTTTACAGGATGTTTTCCGGCCGGTACATAGGTATTTACCAGAGAGCCTTTCCCGTTTCCGCAGCCAGCCAGCTCAAATTTAGCAGTCCTTCCGTGTTCGTCTTTTACATGAAGCTCAAAATTTTCGATACATTTTTTACCCGAAAGGTGAAAGGTAATCCTCTGTTCCAGTTTGTTTAAACTCAGTCTGTCCAAGGTTACAATTGTCCTATCCGGCAGTACGTATCTGTTATCCAGCTCCATGATTTTTGTATCCGCATACAGTTCAGAACCGTCTGCTTCAAATTTGAAATTCCAGGTTCCCTTTTCTTTTTTTTCCAGGTCTGACAGCTTCAGCTCATAGGTATTTTTGCCGGAAAGGTCTGTACCGTCCAGACTGTATGTCAGAAGAACCCGCCATGTTTTCCTGTCTTCATTCAGAAACCCGCCGGATATGCCGCTCCCGCTTATTAACTGCCCTTTGATAGACAGCTGCGCATAAAGCCAGGAAAAAGTTTCATTGGATTTTATCGCTTTGCCGTCTTTTCGCTGAATCGTACAGGTAACATATAATTTTTCATAAGCCGCGACTGCTTCCTGGAGCGTAATGACATAGTTTCCGCTGGTGACGGGAGTATGTATGACTTCTTTATAGCGGGACAGGCTGTTTCCAAGTCCTAAAGCAGAATCAAGGCTGAAATGAAGCGGTCCGATGCCAGCCCGTACTTCGTTATGGAAAATGCTGCCTGCAGTGATGATGATAGCAAGACATGCGGCAGCGGCAGCCAGCTGTCTCTGCCTTGCCAGACGTTTCTCACGGCGTATGGATGCAAGGACGTCCTGATGATACTTATTTTTTGAAAAGCTGCCGGATGTCTCTTCCGCGAAATTGTCAGAAGAAGGGATGCGGTTTGCAAGTATATAAAAATCCTTATTCATGGTGATATCTCCTTTCTGCCCGCTGCAAGCATGCGCATTTTCTTTTTGCCGCGGAAGAGGCGCACGTACAGGTTATTTCTTGTAATGCCCATTTTAGCGCTGACCTGCTCCGGCGGTTCTTCGTCTGCATAAATCCTAAGAAACAGTTCCCGGTCTGACGGATTCAGGCAGGATAAAAGGGCCTGGGTTTCTTCGGAAAGCTCCTGTTCCACAAGAGCCAGCAGTCCGGCATCTTCCTGCGGCAGCTCCAGCCCGTCCAGACTGGCTGTCTGCAGCCCCCGGCTGGCTTTGCGCAGATAATCAATGGATTGAAGGCGTGCAATGCCGGCGGCCCAGTTTTTGAAGCTGCCTTTGGATTCATCAAAGCTGTCAATATTTTTCCAGATACCGAGGAAAATATCGTTCATGCATTCATCTGTTTTATCCGGTACTGCGCAAAGCCGTCTGCTGACTATGGCCCTTAAATAATTTCCATAAGTGTCAATGACATAGAGAATGCCAGCTTCCTTTTTGCGGCGGATGAGCGTGATAAAATTTTTATCATTTGCTTTCATGGTTATGCACCTCATGTTTTATTTGTAAGCCAGCTGCTGTTTTACATTTATCTATCCGCTAAAAGGAAGGGGAAAACTTACACATTTTTAAAAAATATTTTATTTAACTGGAAATATAGAAGACTGCCCGCTCAGCTTTTCAGCAGTAACTGCCATCTGTTCCTTTGTCGGTTTCCAGTCAAAGCAGATATCTATGATTCTGCTTTCATAACAGAGCAGATAACGGTCCAGCATTCCGCCATTCCAGCGAATCTGATACGCGTCCAGTGCCTGCCACGGCGCAGGGTCGGCTGGTTCAAAATGATGGATATAAACGGTCCGGCCGTCTTCGGTTTCATCTTGCGGCCCGTTCAGAAGGCTGTTTTTGCAAAATTCATAAAGACAGGGCAGCCTGATTTCTGTAACGGAATAGGACAGCCCGGGCATATTTGAAATATCTTTCAGGTCATAGCGCGGGTACTGGCGCATTTCATAATATGCTGCCAGCATGGATTCACTGCCCGTATGTTCTCTGACATATCCGTCCCGGGCGGTGCCGAGCAGGTCTTCAACAGTTAATGGCAGCTCATCCTGATAAATAGAAAATTCAGTGCCGTTATGTTCATAAGTTTCCAGACCGCCGTCAAACAGTCCCTTTTGCGAGGCGTGCAGAAAGAAAAATGTAACGGCGCCCATTACAGCCTGTGAAACGACAATGCAGGATATAACCGTAATCAGGCGGTTCATATTCCGGGATACGTTTCTGCGCTGTAAAAAGTGCTTCAGGCCATTTACAAATAGAAACAGGCCGGCGGAAAACAAAATCACGAAAACAGCAATCGCTTTCCATAGAGGAGAGCCGTTCCATAACATATCAGCCAGCCAGTAAACATATCCGGCCAGTACAGCCGCAAGGATAAACAGCCTGATACCGGAACAGCTGTAAGTTCTGGCAAATTCATCCTGTGCAGCCAGCCGTTTTGCTTTTGCACGCCATAGAAAATAGCTGCCTAATTCTATGAAAACAGCTGCAATCAGCATGATCCAGGCAAAACCGGAAAATAAATTCGCGCTGTTTGCAAGAATCTGCACAGGACGGGACGACCATGTCAGAACACATAAAAACCCGTTTATGATTCCAAGCAGAAGAATGAATATATGAGCGGGCAGAAAGCTCTTTTTGGCAGCTGCATGAATGGTTTCTATCTGAAGCAGCGGGTCTGTTTCAATGGGAACGGGATTTTCCTGTTCATTATAAAAAACCTGCATCTGGGCTGCGGTTACAGCCAGCTTCCAGCCTGTATGACCGCAGAAATCATGAAACATCTGCTGGGCTTCTGTCGGGCCGGGGTCAAAATCGGATGCTTTCGGAAAATAGGAAACGAAGAATGTCAGTTTCTGCGGCTCAATTTTCCGGTATACCCAGCCGGTATTTGCGATTTTTTCAATCATCCAGCCTTTTTCGGCCATTTTAGACAGGTGTTTTGCAATGCCTGTATAATCAAAAAACGAGAATACTTCAAACCGCCATTTTGTGTGTTTCATTCGGATTCCCCCTTTTTAAAGATGCTGCGATAGTCTGCTGCCTGACTGCATATGCGCTCATATTCACGTTCCAGCATGTCTTTTCCTTTATCCGTAAGAATATAACTGCGCCGCCTGCCTTCTGCTTTTGTTTCGCGAATCATTCCTGCATCCAGAAACTGTTCGAGCAGGGTATAGAGCGTGCCGGAGCCTATGTTTACACGCTGGGATGTCATGGCTGGAATTTTGTCCAGAATGTCTATGCCGCAGCATTCTGTGTTCAGGCAGAGAAGAGTGTAGAACATTTGCTCTGTTAGTGTTTGAAATCTTGCTCTTGGCATTTTCAGACTCCTTTCTCGAATATCGAGATTATAGGATGATTATAAACTCGATATTCGAGAATGTCAAGATGAGAATTTTATGGTGGATGAAAGAGGAGGGGGGTGTGGCTTCGCGGACGCCGGGTGGCGGGAAGATGCACCGGCTTCCTGCTCCGGCTCCGGAATGTTAAGAATCCCTAAGCATTCTGCATTTACGCTGTGGCACCGG
>CANDJC010000135.1 GCA_947384955.1 uncultured Eubacterium sp.
CATTCCGGAGCCGGAGCCGGAAGCCGGTGCATCTTCCCGTCACCCGGCGTCCGAGGAGCCATAATCCCCCCTTTTTATCCGAACACCCGCTGCCTTTCAGGATTAATGTAAAGCGCCATGCGGGAACTGCTGTCTTGAATTTGCAGTGCTGCCGTGTTATTCTATCTATAACAAAAAGCATGCAGACTATTACAAAAAGGAGAAGAAAATGAAACAGCAAAACAGATTATGTGAAAAAGTCAGCCCGCATTCAGGATGCTTCATACGATTTGGCAGGATATGGAAAACAGCCGCAGCGCCGGCACTATGCATAGTGTTCCTTGGTGCCTCGCTGATTTATCATACACCAGATACAGTCCGCGCAGCCGGTACAGCCGATACGGCAGTCCGTATAGAAGAACCAGCGGCATTGTCTAAACCAGAGTCAGAAGCAATAAATGCTGCGGAGTACACAATGAAGACAGAAAAAGCCGAGTATAAAGACAGCAGCGGAAAGGTAAGGGGAATCGTATCCTTTGAGTATCCGCAGTTTAAAGGTACATCAAAGGGCATTGCGAAGGTGAATCAGAAAATTGAAAAACAGAGAGATAAATTTATGAACTCAGATGATGCAAAAAGCATCAAAGAAAGTACAGAACGGGCTATACAAAACAACGGCTTTTACGACGAATATGATAAGTATTTCTGCCAGAGATTCTGCAAAGTGACTTATAACAAAGATGGAATTGTCAGTCTGAGCATGCTGCGGGAATGGTATGGAGGAGGTATTCATAATTCGTCGGAATACGGGCTGAATTATAATCTGAATACAGGGAAAAAGCTGACGATTCAGGATGTAATTTCAGGAAATGTAAAGAAGAAAATTTTAAAAGCACTGAAAAAGCAGATGCCGGAGGCTGAGATTTTTTATAACCCGTCGGATGTGGTAAAAAGCAGGAAGGATTATGAATTTTATCTGAAAGACGGAATGGTATATCTTTGTTTTGATTCTTATGAATTAGGCCAGGGCGGCAGAGGGGTTACGTTTGCTGTGAAAGGAAAGTATAAGTAAAAGGAGTATGCGGGCATGGGAATGTATTTAAACAGCAGGGTACCGTATGAATCTTATCAGGCAGTTGCTGCGGGCAGATAGATTCGGGATAAAAATTATGTACTGCGTTTCAGGGGAAAGCCTGGGGAGAGAGCGAAGTATACAGGCAGAATTCTTGCGGTGGGGATTAGTTATGATAGAAAAACGAAAGCGCATTTTTGTGAAATAGAAGAAATTTGATTTATGGGCTTTAAGATGCTAAGGAAGCGGAGCGCTTGCATACTGCAGGCAAAAACGGTATACTATATAGCGAAAGCTTGTGCCGGAAACGGCAGCGGGGCAGACGCAGCGGATTATGAAGGAAATCCGCGCTCTTAATGAAATGCCGATGCGGTTCCGGCTGTGTCAGGAAGAGCCGTGGAACAGTAAAGGGCTCCCGGATGAAACCAAAAACACAGTAAGCATTGTCCGCATTATGTATGGCGGCAGGGATATTCGCAGACAGTTAAGTGAGACAGAAATGGAATACTGAACCAGAAGGCATCTGCCAGAAGCGGCGGGTGCTTTTTTTATGCCGCAAACTACGCAGCTGCATGGATGGCTGCTGATTGGATTTAAATAGAACAGGATATGGACAGCAGGAAGAGGATATGCTGGGACTGGTACTTGTTTTTTCTTGACAGCATTTGAAAAATAGTTGAATTATAACAAAAATACAGTTATAATACAATTACTTACAGCATCTAAATCTAAAAGTCCATAACAGGAACGGATATCCAAAGTATATCACACAAACAATTTAGGAAAAGGATAATTATGATAAATGACCGTCTATATCAGGCACTGCAGATTCGGTACGTAAAGCTGCATTTCAAAATTATGTTTCTGGATGATGAAATCCTGCCTGTAAATAAAGTATCGGCCCTGCGCGGAGGCATGGGAGAGATGCTTTTGCGCGCAAACTGCATCCGGGACCGTCAGTGCAGTGTCTGTGATTTTGAAGAGGAATGCGTTGTCCGCAGGACGATGTATTCAAAATTTAAGCAAAAGCCGGATTATGTGAAAGAAGGCGGCGAAAGCATCGGATATGTACTGGAATGTGAAAACTATCACACACATTTTGCAAAAGGAGACCTGCTGGAATTTCAGCTGCTATTGTTTGGCAGTACCATTGTTTATCTCAATCTGTTTCTGCAAGCTTTTTATGCGCTCGGCCTGCAGGGAATCGGAGCCGGAAATGCTAAATTTCAGGTACTGTCTGTTACAAATACAAAGAAAAAGGAATTACTGAGCGGCGGAAGCATTTATATGCAAAATTATATTGTGCAGCATGTCGGTGATTATGTCTGTTATCGCCTGGAACAGTTTCGAAGAAAGAAAGCAGAGGGGAGGATGATATTTAAAACGCCGCTGACATTAAAATACCGGGGAGAATTTTTACAGGAATTTGAGATGAATGCGCTGACAGAATCCGTGAAAAGACGCATAAGCATGATGCAGTGTTATGAAGGGATACAGACGGATTTTTTAGATGAGATTCCGGCGCGGGTTCCTAAAATACTTTGTCAGGAGCATCGGTTTGTAAAGGTAAAGCGGTATTCATCCAGACAGGGAGATTTTATGTTTTTGAAAGGAATTGAGGGAAGCATACAGACGGATGGGTTTTCTGAGGAGCTGCTTTGTATTTTACTGGCCGGTGAACTGATTCATATCGGCAAAAACACGAGCTTTGGGTTTGGCAGATACCAGGTCAGGTAGCCTCAGGCAGCCTGGGTAAAAATAAAGGAGGTACTATGGAAAAAAACATAATACTGGCGCAGATAGGAAAGACGCCGGCATATAAAACGGTAAAGTATAAAAAACTGTATCGGAATCATGAGTCTGACCCGTCTGCATATTGTCTTGCAGAATCTGATACAGAAGAAAATATCGAATGCACGGAAAGCTGTTACAGCTTTGATGTGATTTTATCGGAGCTTGAGAAGAAAAAACAGCGAAAGGCGGATGTTCTGATTCTGGCAGGTACGAAAGAGTCCTCGTGGGCAAATCTGTGCAGATTTTTTGGAACAAAATACGCAGAAACAGAAGCATACAGCCATATCAAAGACAGGATGCAGGAGGAGGAAGACGCATCTGGAGGAATCCAGAACATACTTGAAATCCGGCATGAAATCGAAGCGTTTCTAACCGCATGCCTGAATGGAACCAATGTCAGAATCCTGATTCAGAATAACGGAATCACTTATATGGAATCGAAGGAGAATTTTAATCTTCTAAGCGGCATGCTGTCTGAAGTTTTGGACAGTGAAAAAGAGGAAGGCCGGAAAGAAAAAATAGAAAATATAAAAATAAACCTGCATCTTGATATATCAAACGGCTTCCGGTCATTCCCGATGTATGTGTTTCTGTCTTCGAATTATATCAGACAGATACGGCCGAAGGAAGAATCGATACGCATTTTTATGTACTATGGAATGTTTGATAAAAAATTAAAGCTGGAAGACGGGAAATTCGTATCCTCCTGTCAGGGCGATTACGTTCCGTATGTTGATATGAGCGATGCTTCCGACATTATGCAGTGGACGGACGCGGTGGCTGAATTTTATAACAGCGGGTCTGTGATACAGCTGCTGAAAATACTGGATTCGGATACAGAACGCGGATGGGCGGATATTCGGATTGATGACGGGCAGCATACAGTCTGTGATGTATTTCGGAAATTTCATTATGCGGTAAACACCAATAATTTGAAGCTGCTCGGGGAAACGACCCGGCTGCTGGCTCAGATGGAGCGTTATCTGGATGACAGTCTGCCGGACTATGCAAAAAACCTGCTGGAGCATATTTCGAAGGATTTTCAGGAACGGTTTCAAATCAGCGGGGAAAACCGTTCTGCGTACGGGACGCTTTCTATCCAGACTGCTATCTGGTATCTGGACCAGCAGCGGACTGGAGATGCAGTCATTGCGCTGCAGGAAGGCATGATTACTTATGCCATGGAAACATTTTCATCCAAATGTGAAGCGCTGATTAATAAGAAGCTCTCTGCGGAAAAGGAAATCAGCCAGGGAATGCTTGCGAAGGATGAAGCGCTGTTTGATTTTAAATACAGGGAGACTGTGCGGGAGTATGTCTTTGATACCAGAGATATCGAAGAAAAAGAATGGCTGTATGAGTACAAATATCTCAGCGAGCATTTACGCGACCCGGCTATGCGCATGCAATACAATATTACGGATAAATCTGCGATAGAAACCGATATGAATGAAGCAGAGCAGGCGGTCAGGAAGCTGGCCGAAAAGATACTGGCCGGGAAACTGGACCCGTACATTGAAAAATGGCTGGATGAGCTTTTGAATATGCAGGAGTATGATTTCTTTATCTGTTATCGCAGAACATCCTGGAAAAAAGAAGACGGTGTAAAAGTAGTGCGGGGAATTGCTGATTTTCTCTCTGGACAGGGTTATGATGTTTTCTGGGATATGGATGGACATCTGGAAGGTGCGGCAGGAGAATATCGTCCGGAAATCAGAAATGCAATTCGAAACAGCAGGTACGTAATACTGCTTTTGGGAAAAGATTCTTTGAAGAAATATACAAAAAATGACTGTTATTATATGGAAATCCAGACGGCAGCTGAAAGGAATAATAAAAAAAGAATTTTTTCAATTATGCTGGAAGGCTTTGAAGACAAGCCTGATCTGGAGAGCTTTCCAGATACATTGAAAGAAGAAATCAAAAAAATTGTGGATGGATATCAGCACATCGGATTTGACAGAAAATGGGGTTATTCTGAAAAAGAACAGAATGACATGCATCGGGCACTGCTGAACGCCATTTGGGAAAACCAGAAAAAGAAGCAGAAAAAATAAACCGGGAGGGTTAAAATGCAAAGGAGGATGCCTGAAATGGGGGAACGGTTTCTGACCATGATGGAAGTATCACAGAAACAGGCATATATTTTTTCCAGCAATAAGCTGAAAGACAATATTGTGAACTCTTCTGTCATTGCATGGATTATGGATTTTGCATATTTTCAAAGCATAGAAGGGATAAAAAATAAATATTCAAAAAAGAAAAATTTAGTCTATACAGGGGGCGGACATACCGTTTTAGAATTTGCCTCCCGTGATGATGCAAAGGAATTTGTAAAAGCAGTAACGATGCAGATTCACAAAGATTATGACGGAATCGAAGCGTTTGCATATACGATGGAATATCAGGATTTTAAGACACCGGGAGAAAACCTAAAGGAGCTTGCAAGGGGGCTTGAGAGAAAAAAATCTGTCCGCAGAGCAGCATTTCACCAGGGGAGCTTTGGCGTGGAGAAAATAAGCCCGCTTACATTAAGTCCTGTGCGCGTTCATCCGGCAGTTTTGAAGATGCCGGATATGGGAAAAGAGACAGATAACATGCTGGCGCCGGAGGCATATGAATGTGTCAGCCATTTTGAAAAGCTTGGCACAGATAAGGACCGTTCGAGCTTTATTGCTGTGGTGCATATTGACGGGAATGCTATGGGAAGACGCCTGGAAGAGCTGTATCAGGCGCATCAGGATTTAGAATGGGAAGAATATAAAAAACTGATGCAAAGCTTCAGCAGTGACACGGACAGAGATTTTAAATCCGCCTATAAGGATATGGTCACAATTGTGGAAAAAAATCTCCGCAGCGGAAGGCTGCAGGAATTAAAGCTGGAAGAAAAGGCTTTTCCGGTAAGAAGGATTATTACAGAAGGCGACGATATCTGTTTTGTATCGGAAGGAAGAATCGGTCTGGAATGTGCGGTTTTATTTTTAAAAGCACTGGAAAAAAAGAAAAATAAAACAGACCATAAAGGCTATGCAGCCTGTGCGGGTATTGCGATTGTTCATCAGAAGTATCCGTTTTACCGGGCATATGAGCTGGCGGAGGAATTGTGCGCCAGTGCAAAGAAATTCGGGGTGTCTCTGGCTCAGGAAGAAGGAAGGCATATATCGGCGATTGACTGGCATATTGAATACGGGGAAATGGGAAGCTCTCTGAAAGAGATGCGCAGAAACTATACAGCCGCGGACGGAAACAGGCTGGAAATGCGGCCGTATATTGTATCAGCGGCAGAATCCGTCAGACAAACCGAGCCGCTGCGCTGGTATGGGAATTTTCAAAAGCTAATCGGGAAACTGGTATCCGGGGATATTTTTTATGCCAGAACGAAAATAAAAGGACTGCGCACGGCTCTGAAACAGGGAGAGGCAGCGGCAAGGCATTACCTGAAATTTTATGGCATCGAGGACATCCTGCCGGACAGCTATTATGATATTTTTAAGGAAATGGATTACAGCAGAATTGGGACGGGCTTTCGGATGGAAAGACCTGTTTTTGTCAATACATCGGATGGCAGGAGGCGTTCCTTTTTGTTTGACGCAGCAGAGATGATGGATACGTTTATCGGTTTGGAGGGCTGGCAGGATGATGTTACAGATAAAAATGAAGCTGCTGTCTGATGCAGTATTTGGAAACGGGGTCAGCATACCGGGCGGAGAAGATATCTCTATTTTATGTGACCGGTACGGGTTTCCGATGTACAGAGGGAGTACGTTTAAAGGCATTTTCCGTGAAGAACTGACCCGCTGTCTGGAGTGGAGCCTGGATTCGCAGGAACAGGCCAGTGAAAGAATAAAAAGGATGCTTGGAACAGGCGGAAGCAGGATGACGGACGAATCTTTTCGGACTGTATTTTCAGATTTTACGCTGTCTGATGCGGTCCGCCTGGCAATACTGGAAGAAATCGGGACAGAGCAGCCGGAGCTTGTTACGGGTGCGCTTAGTCATCTGCGGACATTTACGAAGCTGAACGAGGAAGGCATGGCGCAGGACGGGAGCCTTAGAACCTGCCGCTGTGTCAACCGGAACCTGGTTTTCTATTCCCAGGCATACTGCGCGGAGGAAGACGTGTCTTTAGTGAAAGATGTATTAAAGCTGATAAAGTGGGTCGGGAGCATGAGAAACCGCGGTTTTGGAAAAGTGGAGCTGTCTGCAGAATAGGAGGCGTGGAAAATGGCACAGTATTTAAAATACATCATCAGAAATATCGAGCCGCTGCGTATTGCAGACGACAGCAGCAGCCAGTACGGACAGACAGCATCATTAAATTACATACCGGGTTCTGCCATGCGCGGAGTGATTATCAATGCGCTGGCTTTGGATGCAGATTTTGCATCGGTAAAACAGGCTTTGTTTTCTTCAAAAATCCGTTTTCTAAATGCGTATCCGGTAATAGGAGACAGGGAGCTGATGCCTGCTCCGAAAGGATTTTATGAAGATAAGACAGAAAGCAGGAAAAAGGAAATACAAAATATCGTCATTGACGGGAGCTTTAAAGAAGGATGCAAACGCTCTTCCATGGGCGATTACTGTTATTTCAGCGATGGATGCATCTTCTGTCACCAGCCGGAAACCGGAGCTGATATGAAGATTAAAATGAATCTGGAAGCAGATGAAAAAAGAAACGTTTTCCGTAACGAATATCTGGTGCCGGGACAGCGCTTTGCCGGATATATTGCTCTGGAAACAGCGGACGGCGAAGCGGATGTTATGAAACTTGCAAAGCGTATCCGGAAAGTTTTTGACGGATTTCTTATGATTGGAAACGGCCGTCTGTCGGGTATGGGAAAGTGCCTTACAGAAAGCTGTGCATTCTGCGGCGGGCTGCCTTTTGCGGAATATATGGCAAAGGGCGCTCTGGACGGGGAATGCTATATGATGCTGCTGTCAGATACGGTTATGCGGGATAAAAACGGGGAATTATGCGGTATCGACAGAGCAGATTTGGAATCACAGATGGGAGTTACGAATCTGGAATATGCTTTATGTGCCACATCTGCGGTTACGATAAAGGGATTTAACCGGAAATGGGGAGGGAAGATACCTTCTGCCGTGATGTATCAAAAAGGCAGCGTATTTCACCTTGCTTACGAGGGCAGCTTAAAAGAAGAAAATGCACTGCGGCTGATGGACAGAGGAATCGGCATACGCAGAAATGAAGGATTCGGGCGGGTAATCTTTCTGGACGGTTATGAGAAAATAAAATACAGGCAGGAGGCAGACCGTGCTGTGGAATATCTATTCTGCAGTACGGATGCGAAAGCAGAGGACGAGGATGTGTTAAGGACAGCCGCGTATGGATATTACAAAATGCAGCTTGCCAGGGCAGCGGAGCGGTATGTAACCGGGCATCCGTTAAACAAAGGCGGTATTGCGGACAGCCAGCTGGGGCAGCTTGCATCCATTGCCGTATCTTATCAGTATGACCCGCAGCGCGGAATTGATACAATCCGAAAATATCTCGCCCATGCGGCAGAAAAGGGCGAAAATCGTAACCAGCAGAAAGAGAAGCATACCATTTGCGAAATTGCGGATTTCGTGCTGCAGTTATTAGACGGAAATCTGGAGGAGATACTGGATATCCGGACGAAGAAAAAGGATACGGTTATGGGTTTTCCGAAAGCAGATCTGCTTGGCAGTGAAGAAGTAAAAAGACTGAAATTAAAGCTGCTGATAATGCTGATTCGCTATGATAATAAAAACGGCAGGGAGGTACAGTAAATGGCAGATATTTTTCGCTATGATAAAATTGTGAAATACAAAATAACTGCGGAATGCAGCGAGCCTCTGCATATCGGAAGCGCATCGGGGGATGCCGGCCAGGTACTGGTACATCCGCTGGATGATATTCCGTTTATGCAGGCATCGGGAATTGTAGGCGTGTTTCGCGAATATTACGCGCGTGTACATACGAAAGAAGAGGCGGAGAAGCTTTTTGGCTCGCATACGGCAGAAGAAGAATGCGCAGAAAGCAGAATCCGGTTTACGGACGGAGTATTTTTAACAGATGCAGAACATCTGCAGACAGAACTGCGGCCTCGGATAAAAATCAACCCGAAAACTGCCGCCTGTGACAGCAGCGTGATTCAGGGCACGGATACCATTGCCGGAGCAAAATTCTGTCTGGAATATATAGCAGCAGGCGCGGTGACGGAATTTTCTGTTTATCTGTATGATGCGGATAAGAAGAAAAATCTGGAAGAAGTATTAAACGCCATTCACAGACAGCAGATACAGTTTGGCGGGCAAAAAAGCAATGGCTGCGGTTATCTGCGTATGAAGAAGCTGCTTTGCAGAGAGTTTGATATGAAAAGCGCGAAAGACCGGACATTATGGATGCGCGAAGAGGAATTAGAGGACGGATGTTATGAGGATATTCTGGAAATACTTCCGCAGCCTGCAAAAACCCGCTATGCATATGAGATTACAGCATCTGGGAGTACAGAAGGGGATTTGCTGGTAAAGCCGATGACGGTTTCGGATTATGGGAAAGGCGCGCCGGACAGCGTGAATATGCAGAATGCGAAAAAAGAATATATCATTCCGGGAAGCTCTTTCAAAGGAGTTATGCGCAGCCAGATGCAGCAGATTGCAGATTATCTGGGGGTATCGGATATTATCACTGACACATATGGCATCGCGGACAGCAGGGAACAGAAAGGATATAACGGAAATATCCGCTTTTTTGATACCTGTATAGGAAACCGGGAGGATAATGATAAGAATCATGTCAGCCACCGCATCCATATAGACAAATTTACAGGCGGCGTGATGCATGGAGGATTGTTTACCGAAAAAAGCGCCTTTGGTGATGTGACATTCCGAATCGGTATTTTAAATAAAAATAACCCGGACAGAACCGCGGGGCTTCTTCTTCTGGCGCTGCGCGACCTGGCAGCCGGCTTAACAGGCATCGGAAGCGGACAGAACGTGGGACATGGATTTATCAGGATGAAGGAAATATTAATCAGACAGCCGGATGATGCGCAGGCAGAAATCAGGTTTGAGGAAAATAAAATTACAGATGAAACAGGGATCATTCAAAAATGCTTAAAGGCAGTCAGGAGGGAATAAGCTATGGGATATCTTGCGACACCGGTTACCCTGCAGGAAGCCTGGGCATCAGTGTACGATTATACCTATGCATTGCTTTATAAAATCAGCGAAATCCGGTTATGCAAAACAGCAGAGCTTACGGAGACAGACCTGGATGAATGTATGGAAGCGCGTTTTTTTTCAGACAGCATGGAACTGCATCTGTTTGAATATCAGGATGAAATGCGCGCAGTCCGTGTCAGCGATACAGATGAAAAAGATATTGTGATAAAAGAATATGAACTGGACAGCCGTTTCCGTTCCGTCGGGAATGTGCTGCTTGTACAGGAATATATAGAATATGATACGGATGGACAGGCATTTGCCGGTCTGACCCGCCTGAAAGGAGTGCGCCATGGCTGAATCCTGGGATGCAGAGGAACTGAAGAAAAAAATGATGGGAAACATTATCAAAGATAAGCATGCAGATAAAAAAACGGGTTCGAAGAAAGAAAAAATGATAGGAAACAGCGTCAAAGATAAGCATGCAGATAAAAAAACGGATTCGAAGAAAGAAAACGGAAACAGGAAATATGCGGGCGCTCCGTATAACTTTGTGCCATTTCCCGCAAATGTTTATCAGTACCCGCAGGAAAAACAGGTATGGCATGACGATGTGTCCGACGGCCTGTTTTCCGGCGAAATACAGTATCGTATCAAGGCTTATACACCAGTCATTATAGATGACGGAAAGGGAAAGTTTTATAAAACATCCCGCGGAGAATATGCGATTCCGGGAAGCTCCATCCGCGGGCTGATTCGCAGCAATGTCCAGATTCTCGGGCTGTCTTCATTTGATAAAGATATTGACGATTATTCCCTTATGTACCGCAATGTTACATTAAAAGAAGAATATCAGGAGATTCTAGGAGCCGCGCAGATTCCGATTGACCGGAAGCATCGGACTGGGGTACTTAAAAATGTGAAAGCGGGATATGTGAAAAAAGAAGGAGACAGATATGTAATCTGTAAGACCGTAAAAGATAAGATTGATTCCAGATACGGGGAGATGAATTATTATGTACTGAGCGAACGCCGGATAGTGCATGAATATCTGGAATCTCAAAAAGGAAATGGAACGTTTTCCTATGAATTTTTTATACAAAATGGAAAAAGCATTCTGCAGCATACGTTTGAAAAGGATTTTGAGAAAAAAGGAAGGCATTATATCGGTGATAAAAACGAGGATTACAGACCATATTTTTATCAAATTTCTTATGATATTGCAGGAAAAAATCAGGTAACTGCAGTAGGAAAACCCGGAGTGTATCCCTGTTCAGGTTATGTAGTCAGCACCGGACCTATGAATGAGAAAAAGGCTGTTTATATTATACCTGAGATAAAGGAGAGCGAAACGATAGAAATTTTGCCAAAAGATATCGATTCTTTTAAAATTGACTTAAAAAAGAAGGAAAAGATGTTAGGGCAGCTGAATGGAAAAGAATATTTCTATCTTCCTGAACATGAGGGCGAAATCAAGCCGGTCTTTTATTACAAAAAGGACAGATTATATTTTGGATTTACGCCGCACTTGCGGTTATTTTACCAAAATACAATCAAAAAAGGACTTCCGGATACGCATAAAGATGCCGGAACAGACTACTGCAAAGCGATTTTTGGCTGCAGCAGCGATAATAAAAGCTGGAAATCAAAAGTTTATTTTTCAGATGCTGTCATACTGCCGGAAACAGATACGGGAGAGCTTTCGGAAAGAGGGATGATACTTTCAGAACCAAAGCCTTCCAGCTGTCTGGATTATCTGGTGCAGCAGGAGGGAGAAAAGCCTGTGACTTATAACAGCTCTGATATGCAGCTGCGGGGCATCAAACAATACTGGCTGCATGAAAACGAGGAACCGGCAGCTGCTGACCCGGATAAAGTAAATGTAACAGTTTTTTTCTGTCCTTTAAAAGAGGGGACGTCTTTTCAGGGAACGATACGCTTTAAAAATATGACAGAAGATGAACTGGGGCTTTTGCTCTGGAGTATCCGGCTGGACCCGGAAAGGTCGATGATGAATATCGGGAAGGCCAAGCCTTATGGGTATGGGAGGATTGCGCTAGAGCTGGAATACGTAAAAAGGCTGGATAAACAGAAGGCATATTCCTTAGAGCGGTTTGAGATGAATCCGTTTAAAAAACTGGATGACGATGCTGTTGATTCTCTGATACAGACGTACCAGAATCATATAAACGATTATCTGAAACAGCATAATATGCCTAAGATAGAAGAACTTTCTTTTATCCAGGACTTTTTCAGCATGAAGGATAATACAAAAAAACCAGATGCAAAAATGATAAGATATATGAGCATAGACAACGGGGAATATCAAAGCAGAAACAAGGCGCTTCCGTCTGTTAAAGAGATTATCTCTCAAAATGAGAACAGGAATGGATAACAGGTTTTCCTGGCAGACGGGCCGGAAGACAAAACGCATCTTTCCGGGGATGGTGTGGCTTCGCGGACGCCGGGAGAGGGGATTTGTCCGGTCTTCCTGCGGCGGCTCCAGAATGTTAAGAATCCCTAAGCATTCTGCGTTTACGCTGTGGCTGCGGACGGGACGCGGCACCTATTCGCCCTGGCT
>CANDJC010000136.1 GCA_947384955.1 uncultured Eubacterium sp.
TTCCTGCTTTTTGGAAGCGGAGTATCCGAAGGAAAACATTTCTCCGCCCGGCGTCCCTAAGGAATCCGCCTATAACTATCACTCCCCAGCTCTCCATCCAAACAGAAATCCTGCTTCATCCACTCAGATTTGCAATATTACAAATCAGAGTCCGATAATCCTTTATTTTATCCAAGAATCCACTCAGATTCATTGTGCACACGCACAATAGAATCCACTTTTTCTCATACTAAGATTAGCTGACCGCACGATGAATTGCAAGCATTTTTTTTATATATTTCTTAATATAAAAAAGGTGAACAGCCGCCAAAGCGGTTTTGCAAAAAAGCAGTGCCGGAAAGAAAGGAAGAAAAACGATATGAGTAAGTTAGGCAGGTACAGCAGAAGCGTATCCATTATCGGTGTCGGATGCACTCCGTTTATGTATACGGTGGACAGCCCGGAGACAAACGGGCTGACAGAGGGTGAAATGTTTGGATATGCGGCATTAAAAGCAATGGAAGACGCAGGAGTAAATCCAAAAGACGTTGACTTTTATTTCCATGGAGAAGCAAGTCCGTTAAACGGTTCAAATTATCTGACGCCAAATGTGCAGATTGCAAACTGGTTCGGAATGAAAGGGAAAGGCTCCATTCATCATTCAGAAGCCTGCTGTACCGGATATCTTGCAATCGAGCAGGCAGCGAACGCGGTAGCTTCCGGCAAGTATGACTGTGTACTGACAGGGGCAGTGGAGTTTGGCGACAGTACGCCGTCTCCGGCTGACAGTGTAGAAAGTCCGAAGCACCCGTATAAGCGCGATAAAATGACCATGGACAAGTTTTTAAAGACCACTGCCTGGCTTTATGACCGTGCTTACACAAGAAGCCTTATGGCAGGCCAGGAGCTTATTTATGACGATGCGGCAGAGTGGTATGTGCGTACGCGCGGCATTACGCCGGAGCAGATGAACGATACACTGAACTGGATGTGCATTAACAACAGGCGCAATGCATCCGTCAATCCGCTGGCTATCGAAAGAAGGACATATGAATCGCTTGCCGAAGAAGCAGGCATGACGCTGGATGAATATATGAATTCACCGTTTAATCCGCGCATGGGAGACTTTTTAAGGGCAGGCGGCGTTGAATTAAAATGCGACGGTGCAGCGGCAGCCATTGTGTGCGCAACCGAAAAGATTCCGGAAATAGCAAAGAACCTAAAACACCGTCCAATTGAAATTTTAGGCGTTGGAAGCGCGGCATGCGAAGCAACGACACCGCATTTTGAAGTGCGTGCGACGGAAGAAGCCGTGCGCCAGGTATACGAGCTGACAGGCCTTTGCGGTGAGGACCTGGATATCTTTTTCGCGAATGACTTTATCATAACATCGCATCTGATATCCGCAGAAATCGCGGGCTATCTGCCATACGGCGAAGGGTGGAAATATATCTGCGACGGGCGCACCGCATGGGACGGCGACAGGCCGATTAACACAAATGGAGGACGTACTTCCTTTGGACATGCCCATGCCGCTTCGGGTCTTGCGGATGTCTATGAAGCCTGCAAACAGATGTGGGGCGAATGCGGAGAGCGCCAGGTGAAAAAACAGCCGAAAACAGCTATGCTGCGCGGCTACGGCGGCGCACAGAATGTAGCAGCTGCAGTTATCCGAATCCTTGGAGAATAACATTACATATCATTGAAAAAGCAGTGCGGCGGGAGCACAGGGCTTTAAAAGCAAGGAAACAGATAAGGGTCTGGAAGAAGGAAGATTTTAGGAGGTAAGGAATCGTGAGTATTCAATTGGAAAAAGTGGTCCAGAAATTTTACGAAGGTCTGGAAGAGGGAAAATTTTTGGGACGTAAGTGCCCGAAATGCGGAAATGTCGAGTTCCCGCCTGTTTATGCCTGCAATGCGTGCGGCAGTTATGAAACAGAGTGGTATGAAATAAGCGGCAGGGCGAAACTAAACTCGATTGTACTGCCTGCAGCGCTCTCTTCAAAGCCGGAATATAAAAAACTTGGAAAATATGCGTACGGCGAAGTCGAACTGGAAGAAGGAACAAAATTAAATGCGGTAGTGCGCGGCATCAGCAAGAAAAACCGCGCCGAACTGTCAGCAAAGCTTCCGCTGAACTGCCATGCGGCGGTTTTTCAAAGAGAAGGCGGATACAATACAGTTGTCTTTGATTTGGATGAAGCATCACAGAAATAAACGCGGCATAGATACTGGAAATCATAGAACAGGAGAATGAAAAAATGGAAAGAAAAGAACTGGAAACACAGGTACTGAAAATGGTAGCGGCAGCATATAAAAAAGACGCAGAAACGCTTTCTGTCGAAACATCGTTCAAGGATGATTTAGGCGGTGCGTCGGTGCAGATGGTAGCTTTAGTGTCCGAGATTGAAAACGAACTGGACGCGGTGCTGATGCTTTCGGATGCAAGTGCATGTAATACAATCGGCGAGCTGATTGATTTAATCGAAGAAGAATTATAAAAAACCGCAGGCAGAACAGAAAATAAACCAGGGCTTTTGTATGACAGGCCCCGGTTTATTTTTTTGCTTTTTATTCGTTATTCAGGCTTCACAGGATAAAATAATTATGCTATTTTTGACCTAATCCCAGGGAGTATACATAATAAGTTAAAAACGGAAAAAAATAAGGATAATCAGGTAAAAGATTTTCCGGCTGAAATAGCATATAGTATCCTTAACTGGCTCCCACCCGAATGCATGCAAGATACAGAGTGAGGTAAAAATGAAAAACGAAAGACAAATAGTACAGTTTTATTTTATAACAGATCCCGAATCATCCACCCATTATCATCAGAATCTGGAAATTCTTTATATTCTAAAAGGAGAGATGGACGTTCAGATAGATGATACACATTATATGCTCAGGGATGGGGATTTCATTCTGATAAATGCGAATAAGCGGCATTCCATACATGTCGAAAAAGAACAGCTTGGCGCGCGTTTTTTCATTGATTTTCATCTGCTGGCAGAATATCTTGGAACGATGCAGATGATGTTCTGGTGTAATACTGTGGCAGATAAAAACGACGCTTATGAGAAACTGCGCGGCATGCTGAACCAGATTTTAGACAGGTATTATGAGAAGGAGAACGGAAGTATTCTGCATCTGCACGCGCTGTATTTTGAACTGCTCCATATTCTGACGAGCAATTTTATGGTAAAAGCGGATGATGTGCGCCTGAACGTGGAAAATTCATTAGACCGTATCCGCGTGCATCAGATTCAGAACTATATTCAGTCCAATTATCAGAGCCAGATTAGCTTAAATGACCTGGCAGACAGGCTGTATTTATCCAATGCATACTTATCGAAATATGTCAAAAAGCATCTGGGCCTGACTTTTATGGAATATCTGAATAATGTCCGGCTTTTTCACGCGGTGGATGAGCTGCTGTATACGGACAAAAATATGACACGGATTGCGCTCGATAACGGCTTTCCGACATCGGCAGCGTTTAACAAGGCGTTTCGGGATATCCACGGAGAGGCGCCGAACGCTTACCGCAAAAGGATGCGCCAGGTGAAAATAGAACAGTCCAAATGGGAAAAGGACGAAGACGAGGGCAGGTACAATCTTTTAAAATATATCAGATATAAAGAACAGAAAAAAGAAGAAAATGAAAAAAACTATGTTGTCTGCAAGGCGGATGCAAAGCAGATTATCAGCCGCGCGGCAGTCTGGAAGCGGGCGGTCAATATCGGGGAAGCCTATGCGCTGCTTCAGTCGCAGGTGCAGAACCAGCTGCTGGAAATCTGCCATGAGACAGGAATGGAATATGTAAGAATCTGGAACCTTTTGTCGGAGGAAACATTTTTTGATGAAAATAAAACAGGCAGGTATAATTTCCGCAAGCTGGACCTGGTTCTGGACTTTCTGGCAGACCACCGTCTGAAGCCGTATATTGAGCTCGGAAATAAACCGGGGCTGTTTTTCCAGTCGCCGGAGCGGGCGGTAACCGGGAATGCGGACAGTCCGGCCGCTGCCTCTTATGAAAGATTCTGCGAAATCATCCGGGAGTTTTTCATGCATCTTTTAAACCGTTACGGTGCGGAGGAAGTAGAGAGCTGGTATTTCGAATTCTGGAATGACCCGAAGCTTAACATGTCAAAGGAAGACGGGGAATATTATATTTATTTTGAAGCGGTTTACCGGACGCTGAAGGAAATACTTCCCGACAGCAGAATCGGCGGGGCCGGATTTCTGCTCGGCTATGAAACACAGGCTTGCAGGGAGATTTTTAAAATATGGAACAAACGCAGAGTCTACCCGGATTTTTTGTCGTTCTGTTCTTTTCAGTATACCGCTTATACAGACGGGGAACTGCTGTATGCGAAAAAATCCATAGACGGCCATTATATGGAAAATCAGCTGGAAATTATGCGCGGGGTCATGGAAGAAACCGGGTTTCAGATACCGGAAATCCATATCAGCGAGTGGAACTTTACAGCGTCAAACCAGAATGTATTCAATGATGGGTATGGGCAGGGCGCCTATATTTTAAAGACAGGCATCAATATGACAGGCAGTGTGGATTTTATGGCATACTGGCACGGGCTGGATATTAATTCCGAATACTATGATTCGGATGCTGTTTTAACCGGGGACTGCGGCATACTTTCGAGGGACGGAATCCGAAAGCCGTCTTTTTATGCGTTTCAGTTTTTAGGAAGGCTTCAGCCGAATATTTTAAAACAGACAGAAAACTGCATTGTGACGACAAACTGCAGGGGAAGATACGTGGCCGCCTGCCACAATTTTAAAAAGCTGTCAGCAGATTACGCATTTGTAAAGGAAGAAGAGATTCTCGTTGACCAGCAGGAGCAGTTTTTAGAAGACACGCAGTCTCTGGATTTCAGGCTGCAGCTTCGCCATATGCAGAACGGAAAGTATCAGGTAAAGATTTATTATGTAAACAAAGAGAACGGAAACGCACAGGAGCTGTGGAGAAAACTCGGTTATGCCAAGCGTCTGTCTAAGGACGAAGCCGAGTATTTAAAAATGCGGGCAACGCCTGCCATGGAAATGAAGACGGTGCTGGTGGAAGATGAGACGCTTGAACTGGATAATGTGCTGGGGGCGCAGGAAATCCGGCTTTTGGATATCCGGTATCTGTATGAGCAGTAAAGCCAGGCGGCAAACAATAAAATGACAGTGAAAAACAGGAGAAAAGCATATGGGAGAAAACTACATTCTGCCTTTTTTATGGATGAGAGGCGAAAAAGAAGAAGTCATCCGGGAAGAATTATCTAAAATCTGCGAGTGCGGTATCCGCGCAGTATGTGTCGAGGCAAGGCCGCACGACGATTTCTGCGGCCCTGGCTGGTGGCATGATATGGATATTGTCTTAGATGAAGCAAAAAAGAATGGCATGAAAGTATGGATTTTAGACGACAGACATTTTCCCACAGGCTATGCAAACGGTTTAATTGAAACAAAATATCCGCAGCGCAGGAAACTTTACCTGGCATGTACTACAGCAGATGTATTCGGCGCGCAGCGCCCGCTGACTCTCGAAATCAGCCGCATGTTAAAGCCGTCTGCTGGATACTGGGATTTAGGAAAGCCGGTAAACAGTGAGGAGAGAAAAAACAACCGGCTGTATGCAGCTGTGGCAGTAAAATTTGCACAGCACAATCTGTTTTGGGAAGATGCCGTTGATTTAACAGACTGCTGTAACGGTGATTTTGTTTCATTTAAGCTTCCGAAAGGGCAGTGGAGAATCTTTGTGCTGTATCTGACGCGGACAGACGGAGGAGACGAGTCTTATATCAATATGATTGACAAAGAGTCTGCCTATACGCAGATTGAAGGAGTATATGAAGCTCATTTTGCAAAATACGGACATGAATTCGGCAAAACAATCGCCGGATTTTTCTCCGATGAGCCGCAGTTTGGAAATGTTACTGCTTATAACAGCTTTGATACACAGACGGGCCGCTTTCCGATGCAGCTGCCGTGGAGTCTGGAGCTGCAGGGGATTTTGGAAGCGCTATACGGGGACAGGCTTCGGACGGCGCTGCCGTTTTTATTTGCACAGTCCGTACAGAAAGAACTTCAGACACAGATTCGTTTTGATTATATGGACCAGGTATCGCGCCTTTATCAGAAAAATTTCAGCGACACGGTCGGCGCATGGTGTGAAAGTCACGGTGTTATGTATATCGGGCATGTCGTAGAAGATAACGGGCTTCACAGCCGTCTCGGCATGGGTGCGGCCCATTATTTCCGGGCAGTGAGCGGGCAGCATATGGCAGGAATCGACTGCATCGGCGGACAGGTGATTTACGGTGCCGCAGGCTTGCATCGAAAGGGCATGGTCGACGGCGACGGGGAATTTTATCATTACGTGCTCGGCAAGCTCGGGGCTTCTGCCGGACATCTGGACCCGAAGAAGAAAGGGCGTACCATGTGTGAGCTGTTCGGAGCATACGGATGGGGCTTTGGCGTGCGGGATATGAAATATGTGCTGGACCATATGCTCGTAAAGGGAATCAATTATCTGGTTCCGCACGCATTTTCCATGGCCGGATATCCGGACGCAGACTGTCCGCCGCATTTTTATGCAAGGGGAAATCATCCGCAGTTTTTGTATTTCGCCAGACTGATGAAATATGCAAACCGCATGTGCGGCCTTCTAAACGGAGGCAGGCACGCGGCGTCTGTGGCTGTGCTTTATGATGGGGAAGCAGACTGGGCCGGAGGAAATATGCCGCTTCAGAAGGTCTGCCGTGTACTGCTGGAAAATCAGATTGATTTTGATATCGTAAGCCTGGATATGCTTTCAGACCTTTCAAAATACAATGGAAAAACGGAAGGCGGAAAACTGTATATCAATGATGTAAAATTTGAAGCGCTGCTGATTCCGTATATGCCGCGGATTCCCGGCGCGCTTAGCAGATTTATCAGCCGTTACCCGGATATTTATGTGATATTTGCGGACAAAAAGCCGGAAGGAGTAATCGGAGAGTATTGTGTAAACTGCTCTGCGGGAGCAGCCGGAGAGAACAGCATAAATGGCACTGCGGGAGCAGCTCAGAAACATAGAACAAATAATCTGGCGGAAGCGGGCAGAGAGCATGACACAAATGGTTCTGCATTAGAAAGGTGTGCGCAGATACCGCTGGAAAATCTTGCCAGGACACTGTGGGAGAAAGGAATTTATGACATCCGCATCCGTCCAGGCTTTTCGGAATTAAGCTTTTATCATTACATAACAGACAGACATCTGTTTGTCTTTCAGAACGAATCCGCATCCGAACGGTTTCAGGGTGAAGTACAGCTTCCGGTTACCGGCAGTCTGGCATATTATGACGCGATGGAGGATGTTTATGAAAGCCTGCCAGATGAGCCGGTATGCGGAAACAGAAAAAATGAAAATACAGGAAACATTTTGCATCTGGAACTGGAACCGGGAGAGTGCGTAACCATTTTGGAACGAGGAGAATCTGTATGTATCCGGGAACACCGCTCATTCTGTGCACAGATAAAAGATGCGGACAGCATAGATATATCAAAAGGCTGGACTGTAAGCATGGCGGGGGCAAAAGAATATCCGCATTTTTCCAATGAAATATTGCTTGAAAATCTGGAGCCGGTTTCGGACAGATACCCGGAGTTTTCAGGAATCATCCGTTATGAAAAGAAAATCACGCTTGACCGTATTCCGAAGGAATGTATTTTCTATGCGCAGCAGGTTTATGAGGCAATGCGGGTATTTATAAACGGCGAAGAAGCCGGGTTCCGTCTTTTTCCGCCGTATCAGACAGCGGTCGGGGATTACCTGCGGGAAGGGGAAAATACGATTGTGATAGAGACAGCCACAACGCCGGCAAGGGAGCAGCTGAAGTATCCAAGGCCGCCGTTTGATTTTTCACATACACCGCTCGAGCCTTCCGGGATGTCCGGAGAAGTGAAGCTGTTTATGAGGAACGGCTGACAGGAATAAAATAATAATAAACGTAAAGTGGAGGAGTAATGATGAAACTGACAAAAGAGCAGAATGAAAAAATAGAAGCCCTGCTATCCGAAATGACTCTCGAAGAAAAAATAGGCCAGACCAATCTGGAAGCTCCGTCCATTGCAGGCGGATTTGATGTATCATTTGAAGAACTGATTGAAATGGTAAATGACGGACGGGTATCCCAGGACGAATTTCAAAAGATGATGGCCGGGGCGCAGCGCGATTATCATGAAGAAGATATCCGTCTCGGGCTTGTCGGCGGGATGATGGGAGACGACCCGGTAAAAGCAAATGAGCTGCAGAAAATCGCATGTGAGCAGAGCCGCCTGGGCATTCCGCTTTTGATGGGTTATGATGTGATTCACGGACTGCGCACGGTGTATCCGATAGCCATCGCAGAAGCCGGCTCGTTTGATACGGATTTATTTGAAAGGACTGCGCAGACGGCTGCGAAAGAATCAAGGGCAAACGGAATTAACTGGAATTTTGCGCCGATGATTGACGTTGCCAGAGATGCACGCTGGGGCCGGGTCAGTGAAGGGCCGGGCGAAGACCCGTATCTGGCTTCCTGTTTTGCAAAGGCTAAGATACGGGGGCTGCAGAACGACAGGAGTTCTGCGTTAAATTATGTGGCGGCATGTATGAAGCATTTTGTGGGATACAGTGCCTGTGAATCCGGCAGGGATTATAATACGACGAGCATGTCTGTTTCACAGCTGCACAATGTCTATCTGCCGCCGTTTCGGGAAGCTGTCAGAGAGGGCGCGGCTTCCGTGATGGCAGCATTCAACGATTTAAACGGAATTCCATGTACGCTGAATCCTTATACGCTGCGGACTATTCTAAAGGAGACTTATGGAATGCAGGGATTTGCGGTCAGCGACGCGAACGGTATCAAAGAATGTGTCGTGCATGGAATCGCAGAAGACGAAGCAGATGCGGGAATTCAGTCTGTAAATGCAGGGCTGGATATGGACATGGGCACGCATATTTATAAAGAACATCTAAAACAGGCGGCAGAGAACGGACAGGTATCCATGGAAGTGCTGGATGATGCAGTCCGCAGAATCCTCAGAGTGAAAATGTGGCTGGGACTGTTTGACAATCCGTATGTTGATGAAAACACAATCAGGCAGTATCAGACGCTGCCGAAAGAGCATCTGGAAATCTCACTGGAAGCCGCGAAAAAATCCATTGTGCTTTTGAAAAATGACGGACAGGCGCTTCCATTAAACAAAAAAGAAAAAATCAGCCTCGCTGGAACGCTGGCTGCTGACCGCAGTGAAGTCTGCGGCGCATGGGCAATGGGCTGGAAGAGCAGCGACTGTGTTTCCATTCTGGACGGTCTGAAAAACTGCGGCGCTGACGTTACTTATTTTCCATGCGGCGGACCGCAGGGAGAAATCAATGAAGAAGAGATTGCAAAAGCCTGTGAAGAGGCGGATACCGTTGTCGCAGTGATTGGCGAGCTTGTAACAATGACCGGAGAAGCCGCATCCAAAGCGGATATTGAAATGCCGGGAAAACAGCGCAGGATGATGGAGCTTTTTTTGAAACATACAGCCGCAGCCGGGAAAAAGCTGATAACCATACTGATGAACGGACGTCCGCTGGCGCTTGGCTGGGAAGCGGAACATCTGCCGGTGCTTGTCGAAGCATGGCATCTGGGCGTGCAGATGGGAAATGCTGTGGCAGCAGTGCTTTTTGGCGATGAAAATCCAAGCGCAAAGCTGGCCGCATCCTTTCCGTCCGTAAACGGCCAGTGCCCGATTTATTATAATCATCCAAGTACAGGAAGACCGGGCAGTAAAAGCAAATTTACATCAAGATACCTGGATGCGCCGCATGAAGCGCTGTTTCCGTTTGGGTACGGACTGAGCTATACGGACTTTGCATACAGCGGCCTGAACGTGACGGAAGAAAGCGAAGCGCTGAACATACAGGTAACGGTAAAAAATACAGGCAGCAGGGAAGGGACGGAAATCGTGCAGCTGTATATGCAGGATATTACGGCAAGCCTTGTGCGTCCGGTAAAAGAGCTGAAAGGATTTCTGCGTGTGCACCTGCTTTGCGGAGAGGAAAAAACAGTGACGTTTTCTCTGCAGAAAAAGGATATGGGATTTTATGATAATGAAGGAACATACAGGCTGGAGGACGGCAGCTTTTACATTTTTGCCGGAACCGATTCGAAAAACTGCCTGAGTCAGAAAATCAGCCTGAAACGGCAGAGCGTATGCTAAACCAGCAGAACACAGGAGGAAAAATCAATGAATCAGGAAACAAACCATGCGGCTGTAAAACTGCCCTTGTGGAGGAAAATCGGATATGGATTTGGAGAGCTTGGTTCTCAGTGCTCCTGGACGCTGATAAGTTCGTACCTTACGGTGTTTTATACAGATGTGGCCGGACTTGCCCCGGCTGTTATCTCTGTTATCATGCTGTTAGCATCTGTCAATGACCCGGTATTTGGCTCCATTGCAGAAAATACGAAAACGAGATGGGGAAGATTCCGCCCGTATATTTTATGCGGCGCTCCTGTTTTAGCGCTGTTTAACTGTCTGACCTTTCTGAATCTGAATATACCGGGCATATGGAAAATAGTATGGTGCGGTTTTACATATATTGTATGCGGAATGGCATATACAGCCGTGAATCTTTCGGTAGGATGCCTGGCAAATTCTATGACGGCGCTGAATACAGAACGTGTATCCTTAAATGCATGCAGGGGAATTATGGGCGGTATCATCCAGATTATCATCAGTGCGGTAACGATGCCGATGATACTGCATTTCGGCAATGGCTCGACTTCTTCCGGGCGCGGGTATTTTATGGCGGCGGCTGTATTCTCCGCTGTCTGCATTCCCTGCTTTTGGATTTGTTTTGCTTCTACAAAAGAAATCATAGGAGCAGATATGAAAAAGGAGGAAGACGCGCAAAAGAGCGGATTTGTGAAAAACCTGGCAAGTTCCCTTTCGCGTACATTCAAAGACCATAATGCCGTTATGATGATTACGGCTATGTTTTTGTTTTTAACAGGTGTATTTGGAAGAGGCGGAATTACAGCGTACTACTTTATTTATGTATTAAAGGATGCCAGGCTGACGGCAGCTTTTGCGGCGGCAATGTCGGCCGGGACGCTTGCGGCAAATATTTATGCGCCGTTTCTTTTAAACCGAATCGATAAAAAGAAGGTCGGTGCACTGTCCTGCATCTGCCAGGCGGCCTGCTGTGTGTTATTTTTTATCATTGGCGAGACAGGCTTTGGCGCCGCCGCTGCAGCAGCCGGATTTTTATACGGCGTGACGAATCTGTGCAGCCTCGTATCAAACAGCCTCGCAGCAGAAGTCATCGATGATAACTGGCTGCGCACCGGCGTGCGTTCTGACGGGGTGATTTATTCAAGCATTTCTTTTTCAGCAAAAATGGGGAATGCAATCGGCGGTTCTGCTGGGATTCTGGCCCTTTCAGCTGCAGGGTTTGTGGCAAATACGCAGATGCCGGACGAAGTTCTGACCAGAATGAATGCGGTGATTAATTTCGGGCCGGCAGAGCTATTTGTGCTCAGCGCTTTCTTTTTTACGCGTGTGGATATGACAAATAAAAGGGCGAGAGAAAATGAGAAGATGATTGCTGGAAAAATGGGATGATAAGAGTATTCTTTCGGGACGCTGGACGGAGAAAGTTTTTCCTTCGGATACTCCGCTTCCAAAAAGCTGGAAGTTCTAAGTTTTCTGCGCAGGGCTTGTGGCTGCGGACGGACCGGCGCCTGATGCCCTGGCGTTTCTGGCTGGATATAATCTTTGGCATTGGCAGGCGCCTTTTGGGGACTTCAAAGTTTTTTTAAGATCCAGACTATGTGTCCCCAAATCCTGGGTATTGAGCAGAAAACTAAGAACTTCCAGCTTTTTTCCAGAGCCGTTATAAAGCATCCGAAGGAAAAACTTTCTCCGTCCAGCTGACTTTGGCTGAATTTACGTTCTGTTTCTGGCTGGAAGTTTTCATTTTAAATAAAATACTGGCTGTTTAGAGTTATGATAATGATTCTTTTTGCCAGAAATCAGACAATGCAGTGTTTGTCTGTTGCGATTCCGGCTGGAAGTTTTCATTTTAAATAAAATACTGGCTGTTTAAAATTATGATATCGATTCTTTTTTGCCAGAAATCAGACATTGCTGTGTTCGTCTGCTGCGATTCCGGCTGGAAGTTTTCATTTTTATAAAATACTGGCTGTTTAGAGTTATGATATCGATTCTTTTTTGCGGAAGTCAGTTACTTCTGGTTCATCAGTTAACGTTCATACAGCAGAAAATATATGCAGCAGATTAAGACATAAATGAATTTTCCTTTAAGCTGATAATATGTAAAATAATTACCATGGTGTAAATTCTGGCAGCGTAAATTTGGCCAAAATCAGTCGGGCGGAGAAATGTTTTCCTTCGGATGCGACTCTGGAAAAAAGCTGGAAGTTCTTAGT
>CANDJC010000137.1 GCA_947384955.1 uncultured Eubacterium sp.
CTTGTCTTCTCCTCTCCTTGTCTTCTCCTCTCCTTGTCTTCTCCTCTCCTTGTCTTCTCCTCTCCTTGTCCGAAATATTACCTATATTCTGAAAACAGACTCAAAAATATGTTTTAATTAATCGTATGATACTCAATAAGCAAATATGAATACAATAATTAAATATTACTTGTAACTATAAATTCAGCATAAAATTTTGATAATTCATAAAGATTAATGAGGAAATAAAGGAAATTAAACTCCATAAAATTATTAATATAATATAGATTTTATAAATATTTGAAATGAATGAAACGATGAAATGATGAAATGCTAAAAAGACCAAAGCAAAAGATAGGATATAACACAACTAATCCAAACTAATTCAGCTATATTAATATTATGGAATAAAAAACTATAGATTAATTAATAACAGAATTTTAAAGAATTATTGCAAAGAAATAAAGTGATAATGAATAAATAAAGAAAACAATTAGTGTTATTACAGAATATACAAAATAATGAATATCATGACTCTCCAGTAATTGATAAATTGATAATAAAATAATTATAATATCTTTTATTTCAGAAATAATACATAAAATACTAACCACAGCACGGAAATCACTTTCTCATGTTTATCCGTTACAGCGCATAATCTCAAACTATTAAAAACATCATAATCCACGCTATCTATAAGACACAAAATATTGAGTAAATGCACAAACCATTAACAATGACAGCAAACTGACGGATATAACATATAAACTGCTGGCTAATGTCACAAACTAATGGAAGTAACACAAATCATATCAATATTAGTGTTTAAATAAGCGACTCTGTCAGTATTACCCATATAAAATAAATTTAACCTTCTTTTACTGGACTGAAATATTATATTGTATTCTGAATCTCTAAAAATTATGACTATTATTTGCTATTCTAATTCATAGAAAAATTCCTATAATTCCTATTTCAAAATACATCATCAAAACATATTATCTTCTATTCTGAGCAGACAGGTAAAAGTTTTAATTTAGAATATACTTTTTTATCAATATCATTACAACAGAAATATCATTTACTGAACCAAATAAAATTTATAATTGTAGAACAAAACTTTTATCAACAAGCACGACTAAAATATTATCATCTATTTTGTATAAATAAAAAACAGTTATCTTTCTAGTATAAATATAATAAAGATTTAAATAGATGAATTAGTTGCTTCCAAAATGTTTCACGTGAAACATTTTAAATTAATATACTATATTTTGTTATCCCGCGTTGCTCGTTCCTGATAAAATACATCTAAATGTTTCACGTGAAACATTTATTTTTATTAATACATCACACCTCACATATTTACTGAAGAAAGACTAATTAAGAAAATATACAATAAAATTTCTCCATTACACAGTATCATGCGTGTTCCGTATGGTATATAAGTATTGTCGCATCACATACTGCAGTATTGTAAAAAGATAAATATCATATATAAATCTAGCTGAAAAACCAGTCAGAAAAAAATTTTTCCCATTCTGTCTGAGAGTTTGAAATTTTCCTTTCGTGTCACATCTAGTATCTATATCCTCCTAGCATATCCATCTATATTCTTTGTATTTTCTATTCTTTTCCGGCATATCCATCTATATCCTTCGTTTCTATTTTTCTCTGGCATATCCATCTATATCCTCGCATATCTCTATTCTTCCCTGGCACATTTATCTATATCCTTCGCATATTTCTATCCTTTCCTGGCATATTTCATACTCCCTGCTCCCTTACCTCTCCTCTATCCTCCCTTTTCCACCACCTGTATTTTATTTCTTAATTTTCTAAAATTATTAACATATATTCTTCAAAATAAGTTATAATAGAAAAGAAATAACTTCCATCCCAAAATAATTATCATAAACACCATACAGCACCAAAAATTTAATCATAAATAAAGGAGAAGAAAACAATATGAAAAAAACAGTAAAAAAAATGATAGCAGCATCTACTCTTCTATTCACCGGAATGCATATCATTAACCAGTATATTGATACCTCAAATACACCCATAACTCCATCAAAAAACGATAAGACATTCTTGTGGAAGGATATGAAAATCAATTATACAGAAAAGGGAGCAGCAAATACTCCAGCCCTTCTTCTCCTGCATAATCTCACTCCCTCCTCTTCAAAAGAAGAATGGCACAAAATAGACGATACATTATCCCAGCATTACCATATCTACGAATTAGACCTGCCTGGATGCGGTAAATCAGCTAAACCTAGTATTACCTATATCAATTATATATATGTACAATTAATTTCTGATTTTATAAATAATGTAATTAAAGAAAAAACAAATATATGCGCTGCTGCATACTCCAGTTCCTTTTCTTTTATGACTGCCCGTATGAATCCTGATATTATCAATAAAATTATTATCATTAACCCAACATCAATCAGTGAATTAGTTAAGCCGCTCACAACTAAAGGAAAACTGAAAGACAAAATACTTGGATTACCAGTTGCAGGAACTTTTATATATAATTGTATTATGAATAAATCAGAAATTGAAGACACCTATAAATGTTTGTATTATTATAACGAAAAAAATGTTCTTCCATCCGATGTTGCCGTCTCTTATTACAATGCACACTTTGACCGTTCGAATGGAAAATATCTGTTTGGCAGTATGCTGGCAAATTATACAAATATTAATATTATACATGCATTGCCAATGCTGAAAAATGATATCTATTTAATAACTAACAGGAAACATACACCACTGATACAGGAATACAAAAAATATAATGAAAGAATCCATACAATCTATGTTTCAAACTGCCGTCTGCTGCCGCAATTAGAGATACCAGCAACCATTTCTGAAAAAATAATACAGGTTATGTCAGACATTTAATAACTTTAGGCCAGAATGTTACTAGCAGTAATCGAACACCTGAAACACCAAAAACATCCTGGCCTTTTCAAATAATAATTGCAAAAGTTAATTCTGCTTTTTAAAATCCAAAACTGTATCAAAACAAAGCATTGCAGAAAACTGCTATTTCTGTATTTTATAAAAGACTGCACACAAATAGCAATCAAAAAACATGGCACTAACAAGAGATACCATGTTTTCTAAAATAATTCTCAATATAATAATTCTCAATATAATAATTTTTAATATAAAGGCTCTTTTGCAGGTATTCCAGGCTTTCTCGGGAACTTATCCGGTGTCGTATGTTCTTTATCAATGATAATAAAAGACCGCATATATTCCGTCCCTGGAAGCTGGAATTCAATCACATCGCTCAATTTACCTCCCATCAGATGTATCGCCTTTTTAGAATTCTGAATTTCCTCTTCGATACCGCAGGATTTATATGATATAAATTTACCTCCCTTCTTTACAAAAGGAATACAGTATTCACTCAGGCTGGAAAGATTGGCAACTGCACGGGATACGCAGATATCGTACTGTTCCCTATGTTCCTGATTTCTTGCCAGCTCTTCTGCCCTCGTGTGTATGGCAGAAATACCATCAAGCTTTAATTTATATATAACTTCTTCCAAAAATCTGACTCTTTTGTTTAAAGAATCTGCAAGCACAATACGCAGTTTCGGAAATAAGATTTTTATAGGTATTCCGGGAAATCCTGCGCCGGTTCCTATATCAATCAGACTGTCTCCAGCTTTCAATTGTATAAAATGCCCGAGTGCAGCACTGTCCAAAAAATGTTTGTCTGCTGCTTCATCAAAATCAGTAATCGCAGTAAGATTCATCTTCTGATTCCATTCGATTAGTAATTCATAAAAATCTGAAAACTGCTCTTCCATTGATTCCGTCATGCTTAGATTAAGCTGTCCGAGCTTTTGTTTGAAACTTTCAAAATTATATTTCATATTTCCATCCATTTCATCTATATTCTATCAGTTACTTTATCATAATATATATCTCTGCAGAATAATTATTTTAGCAGAAACTACTGTTAAATCCAGGCTAAACTTTCAACAATTGTTTCTTATTATGGTAATACTGCTCTAAATAAACAAGCAGGACTGATATATCAGCCGGAGAAACACCGGAAATTCTGGAAGCCTGGCCAATCGAAACCGGACGATAAAGTTTTAATTTCTGCCTGGCCTCAATACGAAGGCCGCTCACTGCATCATAATCAAATTCCTTTTCCAGCTTTTTATTTTCCAGCTTTTTAAAATTTTCTACCTGCTTTATCTGCCTTCTGATATACCCCTCATATTTCACATTGATATTAACCTGTTCCGCCACATCATCCGGAAGTTCTGGCCGTTCCGGATCTAGTTCAGATAATAATTCATAATTTAATTCTGGTCTGCGAATCAGCTCCGCCAGAGTTGAACCTGTATTCAAAGGAATGCTATTGCATTTTTCCAAAAAATCCTGCGTTTTTTGATTTGCTCCTACTGTAACATGTGAAATACGTTCCAGTTCTTTTTCAATCAGCTTTTCTTTCTCTGCTACTCTTTCGTAACGCTCCTTTGATACAAGTCCGGCCTCATATCCTTTTTTTGTAAGGCGAAGGTCTGCATTATCCTGACGAAGAAGAAGGCGGTATTCGGCTCTGGAAGTCATCATGCGATATGGCTCGTGATTTTCCTTAGTCACCAGGTCGTCAATTAAAACCCCAATATAAGATTCTGAACGGTCCAGTATCATAGGTTCTTTTCCAAAGATTTCCATCGCTGCATTGATTCCGGCTACCAGTCCTTGTGCCGCTGCTTCTTCATATCCAGAACTCCCATTAAACTGACCTCCGCTGAAAAGCCCGCGTATTTTCTTAAATTCCAATGACGGATACAGCTGATTCGGATTAATGCAGTCATATTCTATAGCATATGCACAACGAACAATTTTCGCATGTTCCAAACCAGGGACTGTCCGGTACATTTCCTGCTGCACATCTTCCGGCAGTGAACTCGACATTCCGCCAACATACATTTCATTCGTATTGATTCCTTCCGGCTCAATAAACAGCTGATGCTTTTCCTTATCAGGAAATTTTACAACCTTATCTTCTATAGAAGGACAATAGCGTGGCCCGGTTCCCTCTATCACTCCGGCATAAATTGGCGAACGGTCAAGATTTGCACGTATAATTTCATGCGTTCTTTCATTCGTATATGTCAGCCAGCAGGAAACCTGCTCTATCTGCACATCCTCAGGATTCGTCGTAAATGAAAAAGGAACAACACGCTCATCTCCCTTTTGCTCCTGCATTTTAGAGAAATCAAGTGATTTTCTGTCCATTCTTGCAGGAGTTCCCGTCTTAAAGCGGAACATTTCAACACCATTTTTCACAAGCGAATCTGTTAAATAATTCGCTGCCATCAGACCATTTGGCCCGGTATGTGTAATCATCTCTCCAGTCAGACAGCGTGCGCGCAGATAAGTACCCGTACACAGAATAACTGCTTTACAAAAATAAGATGCGCCAGAAACAGTCTTTACTCCAAGAATCTTTTTATATATTTTATTTTGATTTAATTTCTCGCAGTCTCTGTCTTCTATAGTTTCCTGCAAATTATGTGCTTTATCGCTGCCATTTATTTCCAAAGTATTTTGTGCTGTTATATAATCTTTATTAGACTTTTCAATATCTTCATCTTTTTCAGAATCTTTAAAAGATTTTTCTATTCTATTTTTATCTTTAAATTCTGATTTATTATCCTGCCTGTTCTCTTCCTTTTTTTCTTCACAAGACTCTGTAATAATTTCCGATACTTCTGCCTGCCTGATTGTCAGATGTTCTGTGCTCTGCAGTGTCTTACGCATCTGCATACTATAATCTGCTTTATCTGCCTGCGCGCGCAAAGAATGCACTGCGGGTCCTTTTGATTTATTCAGCATCTTAGACTGAATGAAAGTCTTATCAATGTTAATCCCCATCTGGCCTCCCAGCGCATCAACTTCCCTCACCAGATGACCCTTCGAGCTGCCTCCAATATTCGGATTACAGGGCATCAGCGCAATACTGTCAACACTTACTGTAAAAATAATTGTTTCCAGTCCAAGCCTTGCGCATGCCAGAGCAGCCTCGCATCCGGCATGTCCCGCACCCACAACTACGACATCATACTCTTCTTTTAATCTGTTATTTTTGATTTTATCCAAATCTTTATTCCTGATTTCATTTCCGCAAACCGGACATTCCATCTCCTGCACCTCCAGACTCCGGCACTCCTTTCAGACAGAAACCTTATTTCTGCCCGGATAAAATGCCAGTCTTTAAATTGATATTACTTTCCCATACAAAACTTAGAAAATATTTCATCTGCCAGATCATCTTCCACTGCTTCACCGATTACATATCCCAGTCTTTCATAAGCATTCATTAAGTCAATCGAATAGAAATCTTCCGGCATTCCGTTTGCAATACTCTCTTCCACCAGATTCAGGCTCTCCACTGCTTCACTAAGCGCAGTTTTATGACGCACATTCGTAATGATAACCTCATCATTATAAATTACATCTCCCTTTAAAAACATCTTAGCTATCAAATCTGCCAGCTCTTCTATTCCGTCTCCTTCTTTTGCAGAAACTGATATCACATGCTCAGATATTCCTGACAGTTCATGAATGCCTGTCTTTTGTTCCAAATCAGATTTATTTAAAATTACAATTACTTTCTTTCTCTGAATCATTCTGGCGATTTCATAATCTTCCTCAGTCAGTTCCATAGAACCGTCAACCACATACAAAACTAAATCTGCGCGCTCCAGATATTCTTTTGCCTTATCGACACCTATTTTTTCTACGATATCATTCGTCTCACGGATTCCTGCGGTATCTATTACATTCAGGCTTAATCCTTTCAGATTTATATGCTCTTCCAGCACATCTCTTGTTGTTCCAGCCACGTCAGTAACAATTGCGCGCTCAGCTTTGGCAAGCGTATTCATAATCGAAGACTTCCCAACATTCGGTTTTCCTGCAATAACAGTATGAATTCCTTCTTTCAATATCCTGCCATCCTCAGCGGTATCTAACAAACGTTTTATCTCATTTTTCAATCCCTGAATGACTTCAGCTAAATGCTCTGCATACCCTTCCAGTGAATAATGTTCAGGATCATCAATTGCAGATTCAATAAATGCAGTTTCATGTATCAGCTTATTCCGAAGTTCTTTCACCTTATTTAACACAGACCCTCTCAGCTGGTTCATAGAACTCTTCAATGCAAAATCATTTTTCGAATTAATAATATCAATAACAGATTCCGCCTGAGTCAGGTCAATTCGTCCGTTTAAAAAGGCCCGTTTTGTAAATTCTCCAGGTTCCGCTATTCTGACCCCATGGCGAAGCACGGTTTCAAGCACCCGCTGCATAACAAGCACTCCTCCATGGCAGTTAATTTCTACTGTATTTTCCCTCGTATAACTGTTCGGAGCTTTCATCAGCATAACAAGAACCTCATCAATCACTTCCTGCCCGTTTTGAATGTATCCGTAATGAATGGTATGTGAAGGAGATTCAGATAATTTTTTTCCGTTTTTTGCAAAAAAAATCTTATCTGCAGCTTCTATGGCTTCACTTCCGCTGATTCTTATAATCCCTATTCCCGCATTGGTCATTGCAGTAGCAATCGCTGCAATTGTATCCGTTTTCATAAAACTGCCTCCCTTCTGCCATAAATCAAAAACTGTGTTCAAATCAGCTTTGAACACAGTCTGTCTTAATTTCTTTTTAAAGTAACAACTACATGCCTGTACGGCTCCTCACCTTCGCTATGCGTAGAAACAAAACGATCGTTCTGCAGTGCGGAATGAATGACTCTCCGCTCAAACGGATTCATTGGCTCTAACGCTACCGGCCTCTTTGTTCTTTTTACTTTATATGATATATTCTTTGCAAGATTTTCCAGAGTATCTTTTCTCCTCTTACGATAATCTTCTGTATCCAGCTTTACTTTCACATAATGGTCCGACTGTTTGTTTACGGCCAGATTTGTGAGATACTGTAACGAATCCAGCGTCTGGCCCCGTTTGCCAATTAATACCCCCATTTCGCTGCCTTTGAATTCCACATCTATCAGGCCGCTCTCCTCATCATACTTTGTGACGATTTCTACTTCCATATCCATTGCTTCAAACACACGCGTTAAAAAATCACGTACGCTCTCTTCCGGTGAATATTTTTTCCGTGCTTTAATGACTGCCGGCTTGCTTCCTAATCCAAAAAAACCCGCGCTTCCTTCATTTATCACTTCATATTCCAGCTGGTCACTTGTGATAGAAAGCTGAACCAAAGCATCCGTAATCGCATCATTAACCGTTTTTGCACTTACTTCAATAAACTCCATCGCAAAATCTCCCCTTTATTTATTATTTCTCTCATTAAAGTCCTTTACCATATTTGCCTTCGCTGTTAAACTATTCGGATTTGCTGTTTTTCTGTACTCATACGCTTTTGCAACCTTAGCGTCCCTTTCTTCCTGCGACATAGAAGACAGCTGGACACTGCTTTTTGTACGCATACGCGCAGCATTTCGTATCTGGTTTTCGTCAATCCCCATTTTCTCCAGTTTTTTCCTGCGTTTTTCTACGTTTTTCGCAATCATCTCGTCCAGATTCAGATTCTGAATATGCCTGTTTACAAAAAACTGCTGTACACATCTTGTCAGAGAACTGAAAATCCAGTAGATACCAAGACCAACCGGTACAGTAAAACATAAAAACATAGAAAATAACGGCATGGTATAATTCATTGTCTTCATCTGCCTTGCCATTGCACTGTCAGGGTCTGTATCTGCCTGCGGCATCAGCTTGATATTCAGCATCTGTGAAGCATAAGATGCCAGCGGTATCATAAGTGCCAATACTACAAATAAATAAGAATGAGCGGAAAAGCTGCTCGTAATAATTGCAAAAGGAGAATCCGAAATATTCATCCCCAGGAATGTATTCATATGATTTAACTGCACTTCTGTAGCACTAATCGTATCCTGAAGGCTCGGAAAAACCTCTCTTAATGTATCCCATCCCGATGTAGACATTTTATAAACCGCATCTACAATAAAATTCTTTACTGCTTCCAAATCAGGATTATTAAAATCTGCGTTAATCTGCCCCAGATTCATCGTTTTTACAAACTCTTCCATAATCCCCTGGAATCCAGGCGTATTGATAATCCCGTCTACCACTCCGCTAAAAGCATCCTTTACTCCGGACACATATGCAGGCACATTATAAATCACGCGGTAAAGCGCAAAAAATACCGGCATCTGCAGCAGCATTGGCAGACAGGTTCCCGTCGGTGAAATGCCGTATTTTGCATACAGCGCCTGAGTTTCCTCATTCATCGCCAGCTGAGATTCCTGATCCTTACGATTTTTATATTTTTCCTGAATAGCCTTAATTTCAGGCTGCATCTTTTGCTGCAGCTTTGAAAACTTCTGCTGCTTAATGGTAAGAGGCAGCATACACATATAAATCAGTATTGTCAGTCCGATTATCGTAACACCGATATTTTCAATGCCAAACACATTTGACAAAAACATATAAATCCAGTTCATAATCCAGCCCAGCACTTTTGCTATCGGACCTAAAATCGAACCTGCGTACTGTGTGAGTATCATCGTAGCCAATTATTTACCTCCTTATGGAACAGGATCATATCCGCCCTTGGAAAAAGGATTGCAGCGCAGGATTCTGTAACCTGCCAGTAATCCTCCCTTTACAGCTCCATGCTTTGAAATTGCCTCCACTGCATAATCAGAACATGACGGAATATAAGGGCATTTCACTGTCTTCAATGGCGATAAGTACCTTTTATAAAGTCTAATGCAATAAATCATTATTTTTTTCAATTTCATTCATCTTCTTTTCATTTTTTTTCAAAATACGATGAAGACCTCCAAGATGCAGCAATGCACTCTCTGCTTCCTTATATGAGATTTCCTTTGCTGACACTCTTGCGATGACTACAATGTCCAACCCACTGTTAAACATGTCCTCCTGTAGCCTGTAAGCTTCCTTAATCAGACGCTTTACCCGGTGCCTGATTACACTGCCGCCTACCTTTTTACTTACAGAAATTCCTATTCTGCTGCAGCCTCTGCCGTTTTCCATTGCATACATTACAAGAAAACGGTTCGCATAAGATTTCCCTTCCCGATATATCTTTTGAAAATCAGAATTCTTTTTCAGTGATTCAGAAAATTTCATAATTGCGTCCTAAAATTAGTAAACGGCTATTTTTAAGGAATTTTTTCAATGCTTTTCAATGCAAGGCTTACTGCACGTTTTTAAAAAATAACCGTTTGTAATTTTTATAAATAAGAAGAAAGACCACAAAAGATGTGGCCTATGCTGATAATTTCTTTCTTCCTTTTCGTCTTCTTGCAGCCAATACCTTTCTTCCGCCTGGCGTACTCATTCTCTTTCTAAAACCGTGTACTTTGGATCTATGTCTCTTCTTCGGCTGATACGTCATCTTCATCCTGCAAACACCTCCTCTGTTAAATCTTCCTAATATTGAAAAAATACCATTACAATTATACCAAAAAAGATGCGCAAGTCAAGACAAACCTTTCCTTTTTATTAAATTTTTTATGCTGAGCATGATTGAGAGAATTTTTGATATCCTGATGAGTGATGTTGGGTGATTTTATGACGGACGCTGGAAGGAGAAGCATTTTCCTGCGGATGTTCCGCTTTCCGAAAAGTAAGAATTTCTAAGTTTTCTGCGCAAGGGCTATTGGAAACGGACGGACCGGCGCCTGATGCCCTGGCGTTACTGGAAGCTGGAAGCAGTGGCTCAGGCAGGCGCCTTTTGGGGACTTCAGGGTTTTATCCAGCGAAGGCTGTGTGTCCCCAAATCCTGGTAATGAGCAGAAAACTAAGAACTTCTAACTTTTCTCCAAAGTCACATCCGCAGGAAAATGCTTCTCCTTCCAGCTGGTAGTGGCAGAATTTACGTTTTTTAATTTATGGCTTAGTAAAACGTTTCCTCCCAGCCAAATTAAATTAAAATTTTACCAAAATCAGCTGGATGGAGAACTTTTTTCCTTCTGATGTGACTTTTTCAAAAAGCTGGAAGTTCTTAGTTTTCTGCCCACTGCCAGGATTTGGGGACACACAGCCTTCGCTGGATAAAACCCTGAAGTCCCCAAAAGGCGCCTGCCTGAGCCACTGCTTCCAGCTTCCAGTAACGCCAGGGCATCAGGCGCCGGTCCGTCCGTTTCCAATAGCCCTGACGCAGAAAACTTAGAAATTCCAGCTTTTTGAAAGCGGAACATCAGAAGGAAAAAAGTTCTCCATCCAGCGTCCAAGAGGCCACTCCCTAAATTAATCACTCTCCCCTCCCTTAAAATCCCCATCCTCTGCAAATATTTTATAAACATCCACATTCCTGCACGCAGGAGTTTTCCACAATCTGGTTATCAACAAAAACTTATGCACATACTTATCCACATTTTTTTTGCCATTTCGCCAAAAATTGTTGATTTTCAAGGCTTTACAGCCTGCGCAAAACTGTGGATAACGTTCAAATCGGCCCGATTTCCCAGTTTATTCCATGTGCATAACGCAGGAAATTAACCCCTGCATGAGAGGCCGTATTTTTCCATTTTAGACACTTTATCCACAGCAGGCAGACTTTTTTTATCTGAACTTTCTAATTGCTAAATTCGCGATTTTGCGTTATGATATAAAGTGTGGTTTTTATTTGCTTTAGTCAATGTGTAAAAATAACGGAGAAGTGATATGTTAATTGAGGAAAAATGGCAAGAAATACTATTAACTGTAAAAGAAGAATATGAACTTTCTAAGGTTGTATATGAATCGTGGATAAAACCTTTGGAAATTTTCCGGATTGACGGTGATAAAATCTATATCCTGGCTCCTCCGGAACAGATTGCGCTAAATTATATTACAAAAAAATATCTGACCCCTTTAAAAGTCGTAGTAGCAGAAGTGACAGGTATCGATTATGAGATTGAATTTATTCTGCCGGAAGATGCAAAAAAAATGAAACCTGCAAAGTCGATTGCTATGCAGGATGATTCTGCATCCCATAAAAACCATGACCTAAACCCAAATTATACATTTGATACTTTCGTAGTAGGCAGCAATAACAAACTCGCACACACAATTTCTCTGGTTGTTGCAGAGGAAGCTGATAATCCTGCGAAAAAATATAATCCGCTTTTTTTATGGGGCGACGTTGGATTGGGCAAAACACACCTGATGCATTCGATTGCGCATCATATTCTTGCCAATCATCCGAACCTTAAAATCCAGTACGTGCCTTCCGAGGTATTTACCAACGAAGTCATTGACGCTATCCGAAGCGGAAGTAATACACAGATTAATGCAATTCGTGATAAATATAGAAATGTGGATGTTCTTTTAATAGATGATATTCAGTTTATAATAGGAAAAGACCGGACACAGGAAGAATTTTTTAATACGTTTAATG
>CANDJC010000138.1 GCA_947384955.1 uncultured Eubacterium sp.
TAAAAATTTTCTTCAAACGCTCTTTCTTTAATTGAGCAGACGCTAATTTTTTAATAACAGCGCCGGTGTCATTCTCAAAAGGCCATGTCATGATCTGCCACCCCCTTACTCCACGATCCTGCCGTCCTCAATCCTTATGATCCGGTCAGCAAGCTGGGCAATCTCGTTATTATGGGTAATCATGACAATGGTCTGGTTAAACTCCATACTGGTACGCTTTAAAAGCCCCAGCACATCGGCGCTGGTCCTGGAATCCAGATTTCCGGTGGGCTCGTCGGCCAGGATGATGGCCGGTTTGGTGATAAGAGCCCGGGCAATGGCGACACGCTGCTGCTGTCCGCCGGAAAGGTTATTCGGCATATTCTGCAGTTTATCCTGAAGTGCCAGCATCCTCACAATCTCGTCCATGAACTTTTCGTCTGCCACATCGCCGTCCAGCTCCACAGGCAGGACAATATTTTCATAGACATTCAGAATCGGGACAAGGTTATAGTTTTGGAAGACAAAGCCGATGTTACGGCGGCGGAAGATGGTCAGTTCTTCGTCATTCTTTTTGGCCAGCTCATCCCCACGGACAATGACATTGCCGGACGTGGGCGTATCCAGCCCGCCCATCATGTTAAGCAGGGTGGATTTACCGCTGCCGGACGTTCCGACGATTGCCACAAACTCCCCCTGTTCCACAGAGAGGCTGACGCCATCCAGGGCGCGGGTAATATTCGGCTCACTGCCGTAATACTTTTTCAAATCAATTGTTTGTAATACATTCATAATCAAATGCTCCTTTCAAGGCTTTCCGCCTGCTGATAAGGACATTATAAAATCCAAATGTCACAGAAATGTCCGAAGAGGCATAAAAAATGCGGCTGAAATGTTACAGCGGGCAGATTTTTGTCTTTAAATAAATAGAATCCACGCTTTGCGAAAATTCTATTATTTATGACAATAGAATTGTTGCAAAGTGTGGATTCTAAAAATTTCTTCAATCGGGGAAGCACTCTATTTACCTCTGCGAAAGCTCACTCGTAATATCCTCCCAGGTCAGCCCTTTTTCCGCCATCAAAACCATCAGATGATACAAAAAATCCGCCGCTTCATATTTTATCTCTTCCGGGTCTGGATTTTTCGCCGCAATCACAATCTCCGTCGCCTCTTCCCCAATCTTTTTCAGAATCTTATCCAGCCCCTTGTCAAACAGATAATTCGTATAAGAGCCTTCCTTCGGATGCAGCTTACGGTCCATAATCACCGCATATTCTTCTTTAAACACCTTTAACGGATTGCGTTCCATATACTGCTTGCGCACGATTTCATTATGAAAACAGCTGAACTGTCCGGTATGACACGCCGCGCCCGTCTGGGATACCTTTGCAAGAATCGTATCCAGGTCACAGTCCGCGGTCAGCACTTTGACATACTGAATATGTCCGGATGTAAAGCCTTTCATCCAAAGTTCCTTCCGGCTTCTGCTGTAATAAGTCATTTTTCCGGTCGCTATCGTTTTGTTATAAGCCTCTTCATTCATATAAGCGACCATCAGTACCTGACCGGTACGGTACTCCTGCGTTACAACCGGAACCAGCCCGTCTGAATTTAATTTAAAATCACTCCATTTCAATGCCGGCTCAAAATGGTCCATTTTAATGCCCTGGGAAGAAAGCGTGGACTTTAATTCCATTGCATTGACGCCGACATCATTTAAAAATGCCCCGTAAATCCCCCTGGAATGCTCCCTGCTTAAAATCTGCAGAATGGTATCCATATTTTTTTCGTCGCAAAGGGCAACATACTGGGTATCCGTCAGATTTTCGACAGAATCTAACAGTTTCGTATCCATAACGAGCATTTCATGTACTTTTTCCCGGATAACTTCGCGGTGTTTAAAAATAAAGTCAATATTTTTTACCGATACAAGAATCTTTTCCTGGCCAAACCGGGAACTGGCTTCGTCTACCAGCTCGAAGCAAAATGGCCTGGAACCGTTAATCAGCACCTGCTTGCATCCTGCATACAGTAATTTTTTAATATCCTCCAGACGCTTTACATTTCCTCCGCCGCAGGTCTGGATTTCGACCAGGCGGTTTAATTCCCGGATTGTATGTATGTTCTTTTCATGTTCTTCATCCTCATCGGAGAGGTCAAATACAAATATTTTATCAATGCCGCTGTCGTTATACGCCTTTGCAAGAAACTGGAGATTTCCTGCGGGCGTTAAATCCTCAGGGCTGTTTACGGGCACGCCGTCTTTTAAATACAGCGATGCCGCCAGTATTTTCCGTTCCATCCTTACTGCCTTTCTAATCTTACGATATCTGATTTAATTTTTTTCAAAACGCACCCGGACCGAATTCGCATGGGCCGAAAGCTGCTCGCTTTCCGCAAAACGCACAATATCCTGATATACAGGCTCCAGAGCTTCCCTGGAATAGGATATCACACTGGATTTTTTAATAAAATCATCCACGCCAAGCGGCGAGAAAAATCTTGCCGTACCGTTTGTAGGAAGCACATGGTTTGGCCCGGCAAAGTAATCACCCAGCGGCTCTGAGCTGTACGGCCCGACAAAAATAGCGCCCGCATTGCGGATCTTTGTCATTGTTTCAAACGGGTTCTTAGTTAAAATTTCCAGATGCTCGGACGCGATTTCGTTCGCCGCCTCAATGGCCTCTTCCATGCTGTCAGCCACCAGGATATAGCCGTAGTTATCTAAAGATTTCTGAATGATATCGCGGCGCGGAAGTTTTTGCACAAAACGGTCTGTTTCCAGCGATACCTTCTCAGCCAGCTCTTTCGAATCCGTAATCAGAATGGCAGATGCCATCTCGTCATGTTCTGCCTGCGATAATAAATCCGCCGCAGCATAGACCGGATTCGCTGTTTCGTCTGCGAGCACTAAAATCTCGCTCGGGCCTGCAATCGAATCAATGCTGACATAGCCAAATACGGCTTTTTTTGCAAGCGCCACGTAAATATTTCCCGGCCCGACAATTTTATCCACGCGCGGAATGCTTTCCGTTCCAAAAGCCATGGCGGCGACTGCCTGCGCGCCTCCTGCTTTGTATACTGCATCTACGCCTGCTTCTTTCGCGGCCACTAAGGTAGCCGGACACACATTTCCTTCTTTATCCGGCGGCGTTGTCATAATGATATGCTCTACGCCGGCCACCTTTGCCGGAACGATATTCATAAGCACCGAGGACGGATATACCGCCTTGCCTCCCGGTACATAAACGCCGGCTGTTTTTAAAGGAGTCACCTTCTGTCCTAAAATAATGCCGCTTTTTTGAGCGTCAAACCAGGACTGCTGGCGCTGTTTTTCATGAAAGGTCCGGATATTTACCAGTGATTTGCGAATCACTTCCAGCAAAGACGCATCTGTCATGTCATAGGCTTTTTCGATTTCTTCTTCTGTAACAAGAATATTTTCTGCATGAATGTCAGCGCCGTCAAAGCGTCTGGTATATTCAGACAAAGCCGCGTCCCGCCTTGTACGCACGTCTTCAATAATCTGGTTCACACGGCTTTCGTATTCGCCGTAGCTGTTCGGGCTTCTTTTTAAAAGCTCTTCTAATAAATTTTTGGTCGATTCTTTCGTAAGCTTTACGATTCTCATGCTTTCTGCTCCTTACTAAGCTCCCTTTTTAAATCCGCAATCAGCTTTGTAATGCGTTCGTTTTCCATCTTCATGCTGACCGGGTTTACAACCATCCTTGCGGACAGCGGGCAGACTTCTTCTAATACGCGAAGGCCGTTTTCCCGCAGTGTGGAGCCGGTTTCTACGATATCTACAATGACCTCAGACAGTCCGACAATCGGAGCTAACTCAATTGAGCCGTTCAGCTTGATAATCTCTGCTGTCTGGTGTCTTTTATTGTAAAAATAATCCTTTGCGATATGCGGATATTTCGATGCGACGCGGATTAATTCGCGCCTCTTTAAGGACTCCTCTGCCTCAGGAGGCCCGCAGACACACATCCGGCATATTCCAAAGCCTAAGTCTAATACTTCATAAATTTTGCGGTTTTCTTCCAGTATCGTATCTTCTCCGACAACGCCGATGTCAGCAGCTCCGTACTCTACATACGTAGGCACATCAGGCCCCTTTGACAAGAAAAAACGCATTTTTGCTTCTTCATTGACAAAAATCAGTTTTCTGGTATCTTTATCTTTCATCTCCTCGCATGTAATGCCGATTTTTTCAAACAGCTCCAGCGTCTTTTTTGCAAGCCTGCCTTTTCCAAGAGCAAATGTCAAATACCTGTCTTTATTCATCCTTTTTATCTCCTAACATAAACTGCAGCCTTGCAATCTCATTGCGCTTTGCATATGCTTCGTATTCCGCCTTTGTTTTATCCGGCGCGCAGCAGACAAGCTCGACGCTGCATCCGGCAGACCTTTGCTTCCTCGCATAAATAATAGCGTCTTCTCTGTGTTCTTCATCATATACAACCAGCTGGCTTCCCCGCTCCAGCGGCGTTTTGATTTTCTGTCTGGAAAGCGCCGCTAACAGCTGGTCCGTCACAATTACAAAGCCAATGGCAGGGGCGTTTTTTCCAAAATGCTTCAAAAGGCTGTTGTAACGGCCTCCTTTTACAATCGGCTCCCCGCTGCCAAACGTATAGCCGTTAAAAATAATGCCGGTATAATACTGGTAGCTGCTGACTGCACCGAGCTCAAAGCTTACGTATTTATCAATTCCATAGAGTAAAAACAAAGACTGCAGCTTTTCCAGATGCTCGATTGCCGCATATATTTTCGGATATGGAAATGCCGTTTCTTTTGCCTTTTGAAAGTCCTCCGCGGACTGGTAAAGCTTTCCGAGCAGCAGAAACAGTTCTTTTAATCCCGCTTCCAGATGTTTTTCTTCCAGAAAGCTTTCCACGCCGAAAAAGTTATTGTTCATAATCAAATCCCGCAGCTTTTCTTCTTCCTCTTCATCCAGGCCTGCGGCTTCCATCATTCCCTGCAGGATGCCCACATGTCCGACGCTTAACTGAAAATCCTTTAAACCGGCACCCAGCAGACACTCTGCAATCATGGAAAGCATCTCGGCATCGGCATCGGCGGTATCATCGCCAATCAGCTCTGCTCCTAACTGCGTAGTTTCCTTTAAGCGGCCCTGGTAACTGCATGCATTGATAAACGTGTTGCCTTTATAGCAGAACCGGACCGGCATCGTTTCTTCCATATAATAACTGGAAACGAAACGGGCAATGGACGGCGTAATATCCGGGCGCAGCACCAGCGTGTTTCCTTCCCGGTCAAAAAACTTGTATAAATCCTTTGACTGAATCGTACCGACCTCTTTGCCAAAAATTTCAAAAAACTCAAAAGACGGCGTCTGAATCGGATGATATCCGTATGTTTTCAAGATGCTGTATAATTTGTCTTCCAGATATAGTTTTTTCTCGCATTCTCCGTTATAAATATCCCGGACCCCTTCCGGTGTATGCAGCAGATGCTGTTTCATGTCTGTACTCCTTGTCTTTGCGTTTCCGTATAACAGTATACGTGTTTTATCAGTATTTGTATAGTGCTTATGCTGCTTTTTATAAAATGAAGCATTTCGTAATTTAAAATCGCTTTGCGATGAGATGTCTGCAAAATTTGTATGTACTTTCGTGAATTAACGTGGTATCACAGCAAATCCTTTTTATTATATTAAAATCAGCCTGCTTTGTCAATCTCTTAGTGATAAATCCTTCTGCACCTCGTTCAGATAGGGAACCAGCAGACCGCCGGATGAGCGGAAATAAAAATCCGGCTCTAATTCCTCATAGCGAAAGCTTTTTCTTCCGCCATCTTTCATTCGCTGCCAGAATTCAGACAGCTTTTGAAAACGCAGGTAATAAAATTCCTCTCTTGCCGAAAATAGTATCAAAAAAAATGCAATCCCGCCCTGCTTTTCGAAATTTTCCATAAACACAACCTGGTGCTCATGAATATTCTGCAGCGGAAATGTATCCGTATGGCATTCTTTTGCATCAAAACAGACGGGAATACCCTGTACCACGCCGATATAATCAACCGTGCTTTTCTGGTCGAAATAGGCAAGCGTGATGCGGCGTGTCTGCTTATCAATCGTAATCGGCGTAATCGGCGTAGGGATTTTCTGAATCAGCGCCAGGCCGTGCTCTAAATATTTTTCATTTGTCCGGTTAATGTATTCTTCCAGTGCGGAGCCGCGCAGGCCGCGTGAATTCCATGTGGGCATAAGCCGTCCTTCCATTCCTGTTCTGGTATTCTTCAAACGCCGCAAATAATTCCGGCAGCGGTGCGGTCACTTCCCGGCCGTCTTCCAGTACAATCCGGTATGCATGAAGCAGCTGGTGCTTTAATCCAACAGCCGCACGGAGTTTTCTGTTCAAAGCCTCATCTCCATACTTGGTATCCCCAATGACCGGATGCCCGATGGAAGCAAGGTGCGCGCGTATCTGATGCGGGCGCCCGGTAATCAGATGCACCTCTAACATCGTAAAATCCTGATACATCCTGACCGGACGGTATTCTGTTTCAATATACCGGCTGTCTTCATTCTGATTTTCGAAACGCACAGCCGCTTTATTTTCTTTTTCATCCTTCTTTAAATAGCCGCACAAGCGCTGCGGTTTGTCCAGCTCTCCTGCCACAATGCACCGGTAATATTTTTCTATCGTGCGTTCTTTCAGCTGTTTTGACATTATCTGCAGTCCTTGCAGTGTCTTTCCCGCAATCAGTATCCCGGAAGTGTTCCGGTCGAGACGGTTACAGACCGAGGGCCGGAATGTCTTAAGATTCTGCTCTGTGACAGACCCGGACTGTAACAGATACTGTATTATCAGCTCATTGGCAGAAATATCCTCCGAAGAGGCTTTTTGTGACAGCAGGCCGGACGGCTTGTTTATTATCAGGATATTTTCATCCTCGCAGAGAATCTGAAGCGGCTGGAAAGCCGGGCTCTGTTTTTGGGGTTCTTTGGGGAAGGATGGCTGTGTTTTATTATAGCAGAATTTTTCAAAAGTTTCATCTGATAAATACAGTGTTACGGTATCTTCGGATGCCAGATGTACACTGCCTTCGGCTTTTTTTCCGTTTAATACGATATTTTTTTTGCGGAGCATTTTATAAAGGAAGCTGCTCTGCGCTTTTGGAAGGAGTTTTTTCAGGTATTTGTCAAGGCGCTGGCCGGCTTCGTTTTGGGTTATTTTGAATGATTTCATTTGGTTCCTTTCAGGAGTATGTTTATATTTTATCATATTTGGGGGAATTTCCAATGGGTATTTGTGATTAGGGGGGATTTCTTTTTTTTGGGGGGAATCTCCCTAAAACAGCTGCATCAATTTAATTTCCTTTTCAGAATACCATCTGCAGAAAAGCCCCTCCCCGGTCATAATCATAATCCCCAGCACAATTCCTGCAAATATCCCTTTCCTTCCCGCTTCATACGCCTGATTCAAACAATATAACGGAAGCAGGGAACTCCCTGTCCCCAAAACAGGCGGTATAAGAAATCTCAGGAAATTTTTATATTTTAAGCATCTTAGAATTTCCAGCCGTGTCATTCCGGTCAGCCGCAGGCTTTTTACTGCTCTGCTGTTTTCCTCCATCTCTGACTGGATACGGAAATAAATGAGCAGAAATGCTGCCATCAGCAAAAGAGCAGCGATAAAAGATATTAGCAGCAGCAAAAACTGTCCGGATTTTACTGCATCCAGGCAGCTTTCCGCCTTTGAAGATACATCATATTCCGGTTCCTCTGTTTTATTTGCAGCTTTCAGACAGCTGCTTACAGCGCATACCGCTTCATATATTTCATCAAAAGAACGTTCTTCCTGTTCAAACCGGTACAGATGGGCCAGTCCGGTCTGCGAATACGCATCTTTTTTCAGTTTTTCGAAATCAGCATTGCATACGATTAACGTCCGGTCCGCAAATGCTGGATTTACGTTCCATAAAATTTTTACATCACTTCCGACAGAATACAGTTTTTTATTTTTACCGTATTCTGCTTCAGAAACCGGCTGCAGACTGTGCTCGTAGCCGTCCTGCAAGTCATACTGAAATACGTTTAAAAAGGTTCCTTCTTCTATCTGATAGTCACATTCAAACCGGCTGTTTACTTCCTCCAGCGGTAAATAATTGAAGCTGGCTGTTCTGATATAGGGCATCTGAACGGTCTGTTTTACAGTAATTCCTTTTTTACTGAGAATTTCTGCCACCTTTTCTTCCGGCACCTGGTTTCGCCCGTCAATTTCTGAATATACCATATCGTAAGGGGAATAGGTCTTGGCATCGCGCAATAAAGCCGGATACATATTCAGGCAGACACCCGCAAGCAGTATTGCAGACCCGGTCATAAAAGAAGCTGCCAGATACCGCAGAGTCCATGCTTTTGCGTGCCTTCGCAGGAATGACCATTCTGCCATATGCCTGTTCATATAGCCCGGACAGACTCTGCGCAGTGTGCGGTATAAAACCCCGCTTCTTTCTGCACGGTACGCCGATTTTTGCAGTGACACGATGGTTTCCCGCAAAAATTCTGCTGCGTTTAACACAAATGCTGCCAGCGTAACCGCTGCATATAAAAGCACTGTGATTTTGTATGGTTTCAGGCTGAATTCCCACTGTAATCCTCTGATACCAACTGCGTACCTTATAACTGTAAAAAACAGCCCGGACATCACTGTGCCCGCTGCTAATGCCGCCGCAAGCGCTGATGCGGCAATGACGGCATGTTCAAAAAGCATATTCCAGGCTGCCTCTTTCCGGCTCATGCCAAGGGAAAACATAATCCCATACTCCGGCTTTCTGGAGGCGAGAAAAGCCCGGAAAGAAGCCGGCAGAAATAATACGAGAAAAACAGCAGCAGACACCGACGGAAAATATATGCTGCTGGATATCAGCGGATTGACGATTTCTGCGTTCATAAAAGAACTGTTAGTCTGAATGGAAATAAAGCAGTAAAACAGCGATGCCGCAGACAGGCTGCATAAAAAATAAATCCGGTATCTGCCCAGATTTTTCCGCATCATTTTTATGGATATCTCATGTAAAGTCATCCTGCCCTCCTCCCAGACAGCACCACATATTAAGGATATCCTTTTGAAATGCCGCCCTGCCCTGCTGTCTTAGAAGCTCAGATTCCAGTCTGCCGTTTTGCAGAAAAAGAACCCTGCTGCAAAATGACGCTGTATATGCATCATGGGTCACAATTAAAAAGCTGCACCCGGTCTGCCGGTTTAATTGTACCATGCACAGCATCAAATCCCTGGCTGTTTTCATATCCAGGCTTCCTGAAGGTTCGTCTGCGAAAATAATCTCTGGCTCATGAATCAGCGCCCTTGCAGCCGCCACCCGCTGCTTTTGTCCGCCGGACAGCTCTGCGATTCCCCTGTCCGCCAGCTCTCTGATGCCGGGCACTTTCATGACTTTTTCAAACGCAGCCTCCTGGTCAGATACGTCAAAGCGGTCTAAAATCAGCGGCAGTATCACATTTTCCTTTACCGTCAGGCTTTCCAGAAGCTGAAAATCCTGAAATATCATCCCGATATGCGTTCTTCGAAAGACAGCGGCTTCTTCGCTCGTCAGTGCGGTAAAATCCTCTCCGGCAATTTCTACTTTTCCGCTGTCCAGTTTATCCACGCCCGAAAGCACATGGAGCAGTGTCGTCTTCCCGCTGCCGGATAAGCCCATAATGGCAGCCATTTCTCCTATTTTAATCTGCAAATCTGCATTCTGCAAAACTACAGCCGTCTCTCCCTGCGAACGGTAGCTTTTCGAAATATTTATGGCATTTAACGCATACATAAAATTCCTCCTGATACACGATTCTTAGCTTTTATCCATATCCCTGCATGTTTTTAAGATTTCTTCGAGCTCCTCAAACTGCTCCTTTGTCAGCTTTGTGCTCTGCAGCAGCGCCGCTACTGCATTTGTGCTGCTGCCTTCGAAATAGCTGTCCGTAAATTTCCGGCTTTTTTCTTTCTGGCATTCCTCTTTGGATTTTACCGCCCGGTAATGGTAGATTCTTGCATCCTTTTTATCTGTTGTATAGCTCAGCACGCCTTTCTGCCATAAACGGTTTAATAAAACACGTACCATTCTTGATGACATGTCCGTTTTTTCCTGTACTTTGCGGATGACTTCTTTTGCTGTTAAAGATGAGGCACCGCTTGCCCAGAACACTTCCATAATCAGCCATTCGCTCTGGCTGGGAGCTGTTTCTTTCTGCATGATATAATCCTCCTTACCGCGTGAACATGAAAACCGGGACTCAGCAATCCCTTTGCTGAAAACGAATGTCAGAACCACTTCCAAAGCGAACCTCACAGTCCTTCCGGCAGAATGAGATTCCATAACAGTCAGTCTTTCGGTACCCTTCTGACCGCAGTTCATCCATATACCGCCTGTTATAAATCTGCTCTAAAGCCTTTTGCGCATCCTTTTCCAGGTTATCGATAGAATCCGAAGCCTTAACCTCCACAATAAACGACCGCCCCCGCAGCGAAGGGCTTTTCACCACAATATCCGAACGCCCGTTTCCTGTTTCACGGTTCGATTTCACCAGATAATTTTCACTCTGGCTTAAGATTCCTGTCAGAAATCCATGATAAAAATTTTACCAGTTTACCCGTGTCCTCAAAAAAATACCGAAGCATGCTTAAGTTCAATGTTTTGCCGAATCTTCTCGGACGGGTAAACAGATTTACTTCTCCTTTTAAGTCCATCAGTTCTTTGATGAGCATCGTTTTATCTACGTAGTAATATCCTTCCCTGTTGCTTTCTTTTATTCTATCAAATACTATGCTGGAAGTAAAACAGTTTTTATTTATTCCTGAAAAAGGGGGAGGAGGATTTTGCTGGATGTAAAAGAGTGTTTCTTCATACGAAAAAAGGCGTTTGCTCCGAGTTATGGAGGCAAACGCCTTTTTTGAGAAAAGCTGTTTTTCAGTTTTTTATTGCCCGCGTGCTGTTACAATCATTCGCTTATCCTGAATCATTTTTTAACGTTCCATTGTCCTCTTCTGCAGTCTGCTCCTTATTTAAATATTCAGCCGCATCTTTTAAAAATCCAGCTGCAATCAGCACAATCACAGCAGCAGCTGGAAATGCTGCAGCTATAGAAACACTCTGTAAATTATTCATGCTGCTTTCTGAAAAAACAAGAGCAATTGGAAAAACAATCAGCAGAATACACCAGATAAGCTGCACGCATTTATGCGGGCTTTTATCCTTGTCCAGCTGATAGTAACTATAAGCAGATGCTGTTAACGCAATGCTGTCAAAGCTTGTTGCATAAAATACCGTCATAGTCAAAAGCAGCAGAACAAAAATAAACGAGGCACCTGGCAAAGTTTCGAGTATATTTATGATAACTGTGTATACATCACCTGTCCGGCTGTATTCCGCAATAAAATCTGCTGCACCTGACATCTGCATTCCCATACCATAATTTCCTAATATAATAAAACTAATCATCGTGCTTCCGGTACCAAAAGCATATCCTCCCTATAACAATAAATCCACTTCGCTTGCCATATTTCAGTATTTGTGAAGGAAACGTCTGTGCAAAAAAAGATTCATCATGTTCCCTCTTATTCATTTGTCGATTCTTATCCATTTGCTCTCTCCGATAAATGTTTTAATGAATTTTGGAAGGCTGCAAATCTTTAATCTTGTAACACAATTCCTTTTCCTTTAAAATTCGGTTATGCTCTTTAATAATTCTGTTAGCTAAATCTGCCTGCTTTGACTCTTTTGCATCCTTATAGTTTTCTGCAATTTCAAAAAATATAGCCGGATAATTTCTATATACTTCCTCCATACAAAATTTTATATATTTACTATTATCCTCATCAGCAAAACCCAAAAGATGAAAAGCCATATGACAAATCTTTTTCGTCTCAACTGCAAAGTAAAGAGTTCCTTTCATTAAACATATCATTTGCCAATTAGAAAATATTAACTTTACTTCAGACACTTCATTTTCACTATATAATTTAGAAAATCAGTTCTTCTAAATTTATTTGATATTTTGCTTGTAGAAGATACCCTGCATACTCATAAGTTAGAATCCCACTCTCTATCCTTGCCAACTGTATAACCAAATTTTTAACATCAAAGCATTCCAATGATTTTACCACCAGCCATGCCGTCACTCCCCATCTATTGTATAGCATCTGTTCTGTTCCATCATCCAATTTGACTAGCACATCATCCAAACTCATATTGTACAATTCTGGATAATCTAATAAGATTTTCTCACCGATCTGAAGCACGCTCTCTATTTCTTCCCTATCAGTTATCATTATCGCACCTCTTTTTATCTCGCATCCCTATCATCCCTTTTCTTCCTTAAAGCTTTTTGAATAATCTCATCCACAT
>CANDJC010000139.1 GCA_947384955.1 uncultured Eubacterium sp.
CGTCCCGTCCGGGGCCACAGCGTAAATGCAGAATGCTTAGGGATTCTTAACATTCTGGAGCAGCCGTAGGAAGACCGTGCAAATCTCCTCTCCCGGCGTCCGTGCAGCCATCCCCCCCTTTTTTTGCCGGAACTGTTGAATTTCTCTGCATCTGCCCCGCTATTTCTAAAAAAACAGCTCTTTTTCCTTAAAAAATCCAGCTTTTGTTCAGCATTCAGCCAGTATAATATCAGTCAGGAGGTAATGATATGAATCATAAAATTAAAAATCCAATACTGCGGGGGTTTCACCCGGACCCTTCGATTGTACGCATAGGAGAGGATTATTATATTGCAGCGTCGACGTTTGAGTGGTGGCCCGGCATCCGGCTTCATCATTCCAGGGATTTAAAAAACTGGGAGCTGGCTGGTTATCTGGTTAGCAGAACCAGCCAGGCTGATTTGCGCGGAGTGGGGGCTTCTCAGGGAATCTGGGCGCCGTGCCTGAGCTTTGATGATGGTGTTTTTTATCTTGTCTATACGGTTGTCAAAGCATTTTACTGCAATATGTATGATACGTTTAATTATCTGATTACAGCTGAAGATATCCGCGGGCCGTGGTCGGAGCCGGTTATGCTGAATAATTTCGGATTTGACCCTTCTCTGTTTCATAAGGATTTTATCAAGGCAAAGCTCTATATTGAAAGGCACTATGATGAAAATCTTACGCTTGAGGTGCTGGCAAAGGAGGTTCATATGAATCCTTATTATTTCAGCAGTTTTTTTAAGAAAAATGCCGGGGAGAATTTTAAGGATTATGTCAGCCGGGTGCGGGTGCAGCATGCGGTTTCGCTGCTTGTGTCAACGGATATGAAGGCGTATGAGATTGCGATGCAGACGGGGTTCAGCGACGCGCGGGTGTTTTCTGAAAATTTTCAGAGGATTTATCATGAAACGCCGAAGGAATACCGTAAGAGGGCAAAACAGATGAAACATTAAAAAAGTGTAGGTTTTACTTTAAAAATTGCATTTTTTGTTCTAAGAAAGCCGCTATAATTAAGAATAAAGAAAGCATAAATAACGGAGAAAGGCTGATGCGGAACATGGATGAAAATAAACAGTGGGCAGAAGAGGTGCTTGCAAAAGTAAGAACAAAGATGGAATGGGTAAGTGAAAAAAACGAAGATAAAATCCCATACACGACAGATGAAAACGGAAATTATGACGACCGGTCTGACACTGCCAGGACGTGGAATGCGGACGATGGGTTAAACTGGTGGACCAACGGGTTCTGGGGCGGCATCATGTGGATGCTGTATCAGGATACCAAGGATGAAAAATATGCGGAAATCGCAAGAAAATCAGAAAGAAAGCTGGCGGGCTGCCTGGCGGGATATTACGGGCTGCATCATGATACCGGGTTTATGTTTCTTCCGACAGCGGTTATGAATTACCGTCTGACAGGCGATGAGGATGCAAAGCGGACGGCAATGCATGCGGCGAACCTGCTGGCGGGACGTTTCAATCCGGCCGGAAGGTTTATCCGTGCATGGAATGATTCGGCAGAGAATGACACCAGAGGATGGGCAATCATTGACTGCATGTTTAATATATCGCTCCTGTACTGGGCGTCTGAAGAAAGCGGAGACCCCCGTTTCCGTCAGACGGCCATGCTTCACGCGGATACCGTAATGGAGAATTTTATCCGCGCAGACGGTTCGGTATGTCATATTGTGGAATTCAGTCCGGAGACGGGCGAAGCGGTAAAAAGCCACGGCGGACAGGGCTATGCAGAGGGCTCTTCCTGGACGAGGGGACAGGGCTGGGCGCTTTACGGATTTGCAAACAGCTATGCGAATACGGGGAAGAAGGAATATCTGGATGCCGCGAAGCGGACGGCGCATTACTGCATTGCCTGCATGCCGGAAAACGGGATTATCCCGGCAGATTTCAGACAGCCGCCAGAACCGGCATGGGAAGATTCCTGTGCGGCATGCGTGATTGCGGGAGGCCTGCTGGAAGTGGCGAAGCATGTGCCAGAGCTTGAGAAAGATTTGTATATCCGTGCCGCGGTAAAGATTTTAAAGGCCGTTGCACAGACGAGGGCGGACTGGTCGAAGGACTGCGACGCCATTGTGCAAAACTGTACGGCTGCGTATCATGACCAGAAACATCATATTACGATGGTATACGCGGATTATTTTTTTATTGAGGCGCTTTATAAATTAACAGGGACAGGAATATGCATCTGGCAGACGGATGTCAGAGGAAAGTAGCATGTCAAAGCAGATGAAGTCATTAGAAAAAGAAATTATTTTTTTAGAGCCTGTATTTACCCGCAATATCTGGGGCGGAACGAGGCTTCGGGATGAGTTTCATTATCCGGCAGCGGGTGAACAGACAGGGGAATGCTGGGGGATTGCAGCGCATCCAAACGGCGACTGCAGGGCAGCAGGCGGCGCACTGTCCGGCTGGAAGCTGTCTGAGATATGGAAGCAGCACCCGGAATTATTCGGAGGGCTGAAGGGAGAGCGGTTTCCGCTTCTGACGAAAATCATTGATGCAAAAGATGACCTGAGCATTCAGGTTCACCCGGATGATGCCTATGCAAAAGTACATGAGCATGGTTCTATGGGAAAAACCGAATGCTGGTATATCCTGGACTGCCCGGAGCATGCAAGGCTTGTGATGGGCCATCATGCAGGCAGTAAGGCAGAGCTTTGTGAGATGATTCAGCAGGGGCGCTGGAGTGAGCTTATCCGTGAAATACCGGTCAAAAAAGGAGATTTTATTCAGATAAATCCGGGAACCGTCCATGCGGTAAAAGGCGGATTTCTCATTCTGGAAACACAGCAGAACAGTGATGTTACATACCGTGTCTATGATTACGGACGGCTGCAGAATGGAAAACCGCGGGCGCTGCATATCAGCCAGAGTATTGACGTAATACAGGTGCCTGCAGAAGGTACTGAGAATTTTGTGAAATCTACAGACGGCCTGGAACATAACCGGATGAATCTTTTATATGCGTGCAGCTATTACCGGATTTTTAAAATAGAAGTAAACGGGATGATGAAGATACAGCAGGAGTATCCGTTTTTGAATCTTTCCGTATGTGAAGGAAGCGGCAGGATTCAGGGAACGGGTATACAGAAAGGATGCCACATGATTGTTCCGGCGGGCTTTGGAGAGATTGTACTGGAAGGGCAGATGACGCTGACTGCGTCCACGGTAAATGACAGGGAGGGACAGAATGTCTGAATTATGTTTAAAAGTTCTGGATGCAGATATGAAAACGCTGGCGGCAGAAAGGGGAGAGGATGAAGTAAATCTTGTCTTCTCGCAGGAATATAAAGAAGGGGACAGAATTGTTCTGGAAACGGCTGAGAAGGAGAGCTATGTCTGGCTCCAGTTTGATGATGCGCTGGGCAGAGCGCTCGTATACCTCACCGGCAATGTTACCTATCATATTCCGTTTGGGGAAAAAAGAATCAATCTGTCACCGAAAGCATTCTGGGGCAGAAAGCATTTAATTTCGGTGAGGACAGCCAAAGATTTTGAAATCGCGGCATACCGTAATCTTGCTTTCAATGTATGCGACCAGCATGGGATAGAAAACCTGTATCCGCACGCGCAGGCAAATGTAGAAACAAGGGGCGAGTCTGTATTTGCCGCACAGAATGCCATTGACGGCGTGACAGTGAATGACTGCCACGGAGAATGGCCGTATGAATCGTGGGGAATCAATCAGTAGGAGGATGCAAAAATACGGATTGATTTTGGCAGAAAGACAGCTGTCGATAAAATTGTATTATATACCAGGGCAGATTTTCCGCATGATAACTGGTGGAAACAGGTGTCGTTTTCTTTTTCGGACGGCAGCAGTATAGAAATGAAAATGGAAAAAAGCGCCAGGCCTCATGAAATTACATTCGAAGAAAAACAGATTACATGGCTGGAAATGCACGATATGAAAAAATCGGATGACCCGTCGCCGTTTCCGGCTTTATCACAGATTGAAGTATATGGAAGGGAGATTATGGAAGCATAGAAGCAGGGACAGCGGACATGCTTTGTATTCGGATAGGGGAATTTTAGCATATACAGGCAGACAGCCGCAAAAAGGCAGAAGAAAGCGGCAAGAAGAAAAAAACTGCAGGAAGAAAGCGGGCAGAAAAAGCAAGTGAAAAAGGATAGAAAAAGGAGCAGTGTTTTATGGTGATTGGGGGAATAGAGGCCGGCGGGACGAAGATGGTCTGTGCAGCCGGAACTGAAGACGGGACGATTCTAAACCGGGTAACGTTTCCAACCAGGCAGCCGGAAGAAACATGCGCAGATATCATCGCATATTTTAAGGAATGGAATATCAATGCGCTTGGCATCGGGTGTTTCGGTCCTGTGGATTTAAACCGGAATTCTAAAACGTACGGATATATTACAAGCACTCCGAAAAAGGGATGGGAAAACTGTAATATTACCGGGATATTTCAAAACGCACTGGGAGTTCCGGTCGGATTTGATACAGATGTGAACGGCGCTGTATTAGGGGAAGTAACCTGGGGCGCCGGAAAAGGCCTTGACAGCGTGGTTTATATCACAATAGGCACCGGAGCAGGCGTCGGTGTTTACATAAACGGTGCGCTGCTTCATGGCCTGGTACATCCGGAAGGAGGGCATATACTGCTCGCGAAACATGCTCAGGATTCCTATGAGGGCTGCTGTCCTTATCATAAAAACTGTCTGGAAGGGCTTGCCAGCGGGAGCGCAGTTGAAGGCCGGTGGGGCAGGAAGGCCGTTGAGCTGGCCGGACAGGAGCAGGTCTGGGAGCTGGAAGCATATTATATTGCTCAGGCTGTGGCAGATTATATTCTGGTATATTCTCCGCAGAAAATCATTCTGTGGGGCGGTGTCATGCATCAGAGCGGACTGTTTGAGCGGGTCAGGGAAAAGGTAAAGGAACTGTTAAACGGTTATGTTTCCCATGATATGTTAAAGGGGTCTTTGAAGGAATATATTGTACCGCCGGCTCTGGGAGAAAATCCGGGGATTCTGGGTGCGATAAAATTAGGAATGCTCGCGCTGGAGCGGAAGTGAGCTTCTGACTGAATCACGGTTATGCCAGGCTGCAGCAGTGTTTCGTCTGGCCGGAATTAGAGAAAGATTTAACTATATTATAAGGATACTGTATACAGGACGGGTAAAGAAGACTTTGCCCGTCCTGCAGCTGTTTATACGAATGATATCTTATATTTTATAAATGAAACATGAAGTAAAGATTGCTCTTTTACTAACATTTTGATAATATTTAGGATAGAATAAACGTTTGATAAGGAGTATGTATGAATCAATGGAAAGATGTTACAGATACTTTTTCTGAGTCACAGAGGCACTATAAGGATTGAGGCTGCCGGTTTTTCCTGATGACTTACAGGGGGTGATATAGTGGCAAGGAGAACAGCAATCGGCATACAGGATTTTGGCAAGCTGCTGAAACACAATTGTTTTTATGTCGACAAAACACTGTTTATAAAAGAATGGTGGGAAAACATGGATGACGTGACTCTGATTACAAGACCCAGACGGTTTGGAAAGACGCTTACGATGAGCATGCTCGAACATTTCTTTTCCGTAAATTATAAAGAATTTTCGAAAGCACTTCTGTCAGGGGATAAAGAATTTATGAATGATTATTTGAACGAGATTGCAGAAGAAACATTCAGCAGTTTTGATACAGGAGCAAAACCGTCAGAATTTAAACAGCCTGAAAACTTTTATCATGGCTTTACACTAGGCCTGATTGCAGGACTGCGTAATGTTTATCATATTACTTCGAACAGGGAAAGCGGTTATGGCCGTTATGACGTGGTAATGGAGCCGGTTGGCCGGGATGCGGACGATGGGATTATTCTGGAATTTAAAGTACGGGATGCGAAAAAGGAAGATTCCTTGCAGGAAACAGCAGATGCGGCCCTGCGGCAGATAATAGAGAAAAAATATGCTGCGGCGTTAATGGCAAAAGGAATGGAACCGCAGCGGATACGGATATACGGGATAGCGTTTCAGGGAAAGCATATTCTGCTGGACGGAGGAAATCTGAATAATGCGAAATTCAAAGAAAAATTGTAACGGGTCAGACAGGGGATGTATACTGGCTCCGCGGACGCCGGGAGAGGGGATTTGCACGGTCTTCCTACGGCGGCTCCAGAATGTTAAGAATCCCTAAGCATTCTGCTTCTGCGCTGTGGCACCGGACGGGACGCGGCACCTATTCGCCCTGGCTCAGCAAGCTGCCGGTGCCGCTACGGCTTCGCCGCCTGGTTTTATAGCAGAATGCCAAGGATTCTAAACATTCTTCCAATGTCGCAGGAAGACCGTGTAAATCCCCTCTCCCGGCTGTTTTCTGGCTTGCGTTACATGAGACATTCCGGGTGCAGTATAATTATTTTCTTGCGCTAGTTTAAAGTCTGCCTGCCACATAAGGATTCAGCAAAGCATTTGCCGTTTTTCATTTAAAGCTTGAGAAAACCAGCCGGGTGACGGGAAGATGCAGCGGCTTCCTGGGACATTGGAGGAATGTTTAGAATCCCTTAGCATTCTGCTCGAAAACCAGGCGGCGAAGCCGCAGCGGCACCGGTAGCTGCTGGCAGCAGGCCAGGGCGAATAGGTGCCGCGTCCCGTCCGGTGCCACAGCGTAAATGCAGAATGCTTAGGGATTCTTAACATTCCGGAGCCGTCCCAGGAAGCCGCTGCATCTTTCCGTCACCCGGCGTCCGCGGAGCCAGTATGTATCTCCCCCCCCTGTCCAGACTGAGACTTTAAAATCTGCTTCCAGTAATGAAAAAGTGCAGGTATCAGTAGTAAATAAAAGATAAAAGTGATATAATTATTAACCGGATGTTCAGACTAAAAACGAACCAGCTTTTACATGAAACGTATCTGTGCCCGGATGAAACAGACGAATGAGCTCGTGTTCTGCCAGTCCGGGATGACTTCAGACGAAAGAAACTTAATTTTCAAAACAATTTCCTTGAAATAAATGGCAAATCCTCGTATAATCTTTACATAAGGTATCGAAAAACAAAAATGTACAGGGTATTCGAAAGAGGAGGTTTTTCATGCCAGACAAAAGGGAAGAAAAACATTTTATTAAAGAAAAGATAAAAGACAAGCCGTTAAATAAAAAGAAGGTTTTGCAGAAAGGCATTGCAACGGCAGGATATGCAATTTTGTTTGGGTTCATTTCGTGCCTTGTTTTTTGTGCGCTCAGACCGGTTATAGAGCCATGGTTTGAGCAGGAAGAAGATCAGTGGGTCGGAATACCGAAAGATACCCTGGCAGATGATAATCATACTGGAGACTCGGTCGCAGATCAGGATGAAAAAACCGTAGCAGACGATGTGAAGAAGCCGGGAAAAGCTGAAAAAGACCAGAAAACGGTATATATCACAGAAAAAAAGGAAATGACGCTGGATGATTACCAGAAGCTGCAGAATGAGCTGTATCAGATTGGCAGCCATGTGAATAAGTCCATTGTAACGGTAACGGGCGTCAAGGAAGGCGTCGATATATTCGATTCGCCTTATGAAGCATCCGGGCAGGCATCCGGGCTGATTATCGGAAAAAGCGCAAAAGAGCTGCTGATTCTGACTGAAAATCAGGTAATCAAGGATGTAAAAGCCATCCGGGTAACTTTTATCAATAATGACACACAGGATGCGAAACTGAAAAAATACGACGGGAACACCGGCATTGCGGTGCTGGGCGTGCCTGTGGAAAAGATACCGAAATCCACCATGAGCCAGATTGAAACAGCTGTTCTTGGAAATTCCCTGAGCTTAAGGCAGGGCAGAATGGTCGTGGCTCTTGGCAGTCCTCTGGGGACAAATTATTCGATACTGACCGGAAATATTACATCTGTGACAAATACAATCACAACCGAAGACCGAAATTACACCGTATTTACGACCAATATAGTATCCAATCCGAAAGGAAACGGAGTGCTGGTCAGTACGGACGGGGAAGTAATCGGACTGTTTTTAAAGTCTTCGAATATCCAGAAAGAGCAGAATACGCTGACCGCGGTTTCTATTTCAGAGCTGAAGGATATTATTGAACTGCTTTCGAACGGGGTAAACATTCCCTATATCGGGATTAAAGGCAGTACCGTTACAGATGCGATTTCACAGGAATATGACATTCCAAAAGGCGTATATATTAAAGAAGCAGCGGCAGATTCCCCGGCTATGGCAGCGGGACTTCAGACGGGAGACGTCATTGCCGCGGTAAACAAAGAAGAAATCCTTTCTATGGAAGATTATCAGCAGATTCTGCTGACTATGAAAAAGGGAGATGAAGCAAAAATTACAGTGAACCGGCAGAGTGCGGAAGGATATAAAAAATTCAGCTGTACTGTGGAGGTCGGCGTACTGAGATAATTAGGAAAAATCAAAGTCCGGTTTCAGGCTGGCTGAGATTTTGGGGAATATGGAATGGAGGCAGAAGTATGCGTTATATAGAAACACTGCGCGAAGGGGAGCGCATTAATGAGATTTATTTATGCAAGAACAAGCAGCCGTCAGTGACAAAAGCGGGTAAACCGTTTGTGTCACTGACGTTTCAGGACAAAACCGGGACGCTGGATGCTAAAATATGGGACCCGGGCTCGCTGGGCATTAATGATTTTGAAAAACTGGATTATCTGAATGTAGTAGGCGATGTGACCAGCTTTCAGGGGGCGCTGCAGCTGAATGTAAAACGTGTGCGCAAGGCACAGCCGGGGGAATATGACCCGAAGGAATATCTGCCGGTCAGCAAGTACGATACAGACCAGATGTATGCGCAGCTGTTAGAGCTGATAGGGCAGATTGAAAATACGTATTTAAAACAGCTGGCGGACGGGTTTTTCGGAGATGAGAAATTTCAGGAAGCATTTAAATTCCATTCAGCGGCAAAGACGATGCATCACGGGTTTGTAGGCGGGCTGCTGCAGCATACGCTGGGAGTGGCAAGACTTTGCGCAGATTTTGCAAAGCAGTACCATATTCTGAATAAAGACCTTCTGATTACGGCAGCTGTATTTCATGATGCAGGCAAGCTGAAGGAAATTTCCAGATTCCCGGAGAATGATTATACAGATGAAGGGCAGCTGTTAGGGCACATTATTATCGGCACGCAGATGCTGACAGAGCGGATTGCCCAGATACCGGGATTTCCGAAAAAGCTGGAAAATGAACTGATTCACTGTATTCTGGCGCATCATGGAGAACTGGAATACGGCTCGCCAAAGAAGCCTGCGCTTGCGGAAGCGGTAGCCCTTAGCTTTGCTGACAATATGGATGCGAAAATGGAGGCTATGGAAGAGGCATTTGCGAATGTGCCGGAAGGAAGTACGGACTGGCTTGGATTTCACAGATCCTTTGATTCCAATATCCGTAAAACAAGTATTTAATAAAGATAACAGAACCTCCGGCCCCAGGGCTGGATTCTGTTTACAGTCTGTGCAGCCAGAATGTTACTGGCTGCATTCATTATGTGTCAGGAAAGCTCTGGTGCGGTTTTCTGACAGAATATATAAAAGCCTTAATGCATCCAGGCAGAAATGAAAAATATAAGACAGGGAGACTGGCATGAAAAAGAATGACAGAATTGAATTAACAATTGAAGATATCAGTGCAGAAGGAGCAGGAGTCGGGAAATGGAGAGGGCCGTCCGGCGACTGGGAGCAGGCCATGACTTTTTTTGTCAAAGATACGCTTACGGGCGACAGAATCCGTGCGGTGATTACAAAGCTGAAAAAGACTTACGGATACGCCAGACTGACAGAAGTGCTGGAACCGTCGCCTTACCGTGTGGAACCGCTGTGCCCGCTGCATAAAAAGTGCGGAGGGTGCCAGATACAGGCGCTTTCTTATGAAAAGCAGCTGGAATATAAAGAAAACAAAGTAAGAAACAGCCTGATGCGTATCGGAGGCTTTTCTGCTGAGCAGATTCCGATGGAGCCGATTATCGGAATGAAGGAACCGTTTTATTACCGCAATAAAGCGCAGTTTCCGGTAGGACGGGATAAGAACGGGAAGCTGGCAGCCGGATTTTATGCAGCCAGAACCCATGATATGATTCCGGTTCAAAACTGTTACCTTGGCGTTTCGCAGAACCGGGAGGTTCTGGAATGTGTGCTGTCATGGATGGAGCAGTATGGAATTGAGCCGTATGATGAGAAAACGGGAAGCGGGCTGATACGGCATATCCTGGTGAGATATGGATTTCGCTCCAGGCAGATTATGGTCTGTATTGTGGTAAATGCCGCTTCGCTGCCGAAAGCGAAAGAGCTGACGGACAGGCTTTCTAAGATAGAGGGAATGACGAGTGTTTCTATTAGTGTGAATACCAGACGGGATAATGTGATTATGGGGGATACGGTGAAAACTCTGTGGGGAAGGGATTATATTGAAGATGAAATCGGAAATATTAAATTCCAGATTTCACCGCTGTCTTTTTATCAGGTGAACCCTGTGCAGACGGAGGTGCTGTATCGCAAGGTGCTGGAATTTGCGGGACTGAGCGGGAAGGAGACGGTCTGGGATTTGTATTGCGGAATCGGGACGATTTCTCTGTTTCTGGCGGGACAGGCGAAGAAGGTGTACGGGATTGAGATTGTGCCTCAGGCGGTGGAGGATGCGCGGAGGAATGCAAGGATTAACGGGATTGGGAATGCTGAGTTTTTTGTGGGAGAGGCGGAAGCAGAGCTGGAGAGGATTTTTGGGGGAGATGAAGATACTGATACAGAAAATAGGAACAGGGGAGATGGCAGGGAAGAGATTGAGAATGGGACGGATTTTGCGTCAAGGGTGAAGGAAAGGCCGCAGGCTGTTGTTGTGGACCCGCCGCGGAAGGGGTGCAGTGAGAAGCTGCTGGAAGCGGTTGTGAAGGCGGGGCCGGAGAGGATTGTGTATGTCAGCTGTGAGCCGGGGACGCTGGCGAGGGATTTGAAGTATCTTTGCGGGAGAGGGTATGTGATGGAGAGGGTGCAGGCGGTGGACCAGTTTTGCCAGACGGTGCATGTGGAGACTGTGGTGTTGATACAAAGAAAAGATACCTAGAAATCCTTGAATTTACGCACTTTGTGACATTTTTCAGTTTCAACAAAATCGGTGAAAATCATAAGGAAAAGATACTTGTGAAGAAAGTAACCGTAGTTGTGGCATTAGACCTCGATACGGGGAACACAAAAAATCCTGACAATGAAAGTGAATAGTGGACTATCAGATATATTGATAGATTATAGGGATACTTGAATGAGAGTGTCCCTATTTTTTATATTAGGGCATTCCAATAATGGAGTGCCTTTTCAATTTCAAAACAGGAGGAAAAAAGAATGAGTAGTACAGCGTTAGGAGCAGAGAAAGCGAAAAAGATTATTTTTATCAGTGATGGACATGAGAAATTCTACTATGAGAAATTGAAAGAGGTCAGGTATCAGGACGTGTACCACAAAGCACTTGTATATTGTCTTGGTATCAGCAATGACACAAGAAGGAACATTAAAAGCATTTATGATTTTAAGACAGGCTGTGTAAAAACGGAATGCCTGCATGAAGGCTGGCAGACCAGCGGGAGTGTAAAAGTAGTCAGGATGGCGTTCAACCTTTATTGCAATGGTACGCCGAGTGTCCTTGATTATGATGATGCGGAGGAACAGGTAGACGAGTGCAGACTTTACACAGTGGAAGAATTGTTCTGCTGTGCTTATGCACCCTATTTTTGGCAGGCGATACAGATCAGGTATCCGGAGTACGCAACCTATAACCACAGTCTGTACGCCATGTTTGGAGGACAGGATTGATGTTAAAAGTCAGGCTAATGGGAACAAGGAATGATATTAACTGGTTCGGTAAGATTTTGCGGAGAAATCCCAAAATTGAGGTAACAGAGTTTTCCGACTTGTTCTCAAATAAGGGAACAAAGAAATATTACCGGGCTTATGTGGAAGTTAAGAAAAGCAATGTAAAAGAAGAACAGTAGATTGCAAAGGAGAATGGAATCATGTGTAAAATAATCGCAATCGCAAACCAAAAAGGCGGTGTCGGCAAGACTACCACCACAAGCAATTTAGGGATAGGACTGGCAAAACAGGGAAAAAAAGTGCTGCTGATTGATGCGGACGCACAGGGCAGTCTGACAGCGAGTTTAGGATATACAGAGCCGGATACTCTGGAAGTCACGCTTGCAACCATTATGG
>CANDJC010000140.1 GCA_947384955.1 uncultured Eubacterium sp.
TAACATTCTGGAGCAGCCGCAGGAAGACCGGGCAAATCCCCTCTCCCGGCGTCCGAGAGGCCACCCCCTCCCTGTGACATCCCTGGCATGTAACAGCCCTGGCAGCAGAAAAACTGCCACAGAAAAACTGCCATGAAAAATCCGCAGATTATTTTCATGGCAGTTCTGTTTCTCTGTCCAGACAGAGCACCCGCTACCAGGCAGATTCCCGTCTGCCCGATAGCGAATCACAATCACATGCAAGAGTAGTCAGCCGAAAACGATTCTATTCTGTTCTTTCCGTTATTTTAACTGCTGTGCCATCTCAATCAGTTCCTCTGCGCTCATTCCAAGGTCTGAGCCAAACAGGCTGTGAGACTGTCCGTCTGCGTTCCAGGAAAGATGTGTCGAAACATATTCTTCACGTTCCGAAGAGCCTATAGAAATAAACAGCTTTCCTTCCGCTTCTGCCGCCCGGTCTTCTTCTGTTACATCAGCTTCATCCGGTACACACAGATAATTATCCTCTGTAAAGTAATAGGTCACGCCGTCTGACTCAGACGTCTGTAAACGGGCAAGGTCTTCTTCCGTATAATTTCTGTCACCGTTCCTTACTATATAGCTGATGTCTTTGCCGTCTTTTTCGTAGCTGACAATCACCTCCTGATAGCTGTCCGTTACATTGCCCTTATCATCGATATCCTCCCCGTCAATGATATTCGCCGTATCAAATGCAAATCCGTTTGCAAACTCCTTTACTGCATTCGTATCTGCACCTGCTTTTTTCTCTAATTTTGCGATATCTGCAAAATTTTCAGTCTCTGTAAGCGCGGAAGAAGATCCCGTGCTGTAGCCGGACATTTTCACTGCTGCCACACATACGGTTCCGGTAAGTGCACATGCCATCACTGCCGCTGCTGCTGCCTTTTTCATGTTCATCTTTCTCATAAATATGTCCTCCTTCTTTGCCACTGCCTTTGCCTGCCACGCCAGCTGCGCGTCAATCTGCTGTTTCATTCTGTCTGGCGGATCGCAGGAGTCTGCAGCTGCATGAAGCGCTGCCGTTAACTGTTTTTCATCAAAATTACAGCCACCCATATCTGTCCTCCTGTTCTATTTCATTGTGTAAAAGCGATTTTAGGTTCTTCCTGGCAGTAAACAGCCTGGATTTGACCGTTCCTTCCATGCATTCCATTACCCTGGCAATCTCTTTCGTGCCAAGTCCGTTATAATAATAAAGTATCACAGCCGTGCGCTGACGGTGCTCCAGTCTGCGGACTGCCTCTATCATCGCCCGATCCCGCTCATCCTTTAGTACCTTCAGGTCGGGAGAATCTGCAGTCATGGACTTATCCGCCAGCTCCAAAACCTCTTCCTGCGGCGTTTCCCTGGAATGCTTTTTTGCAAGCTGCCATGCTGTACGGTTTAAAATCCGGTAGAGCCAGTAACGGAACTGTTCGTCTTTTTTCAGTTCTGCACAGTGCAGATACATTTTGATAAAGGTTTCCTGGGTCACATCTTCCCCATCCGCCCGATTGCCTGTAATCATACACGCCGTGCGGTATAACTTGTCATAATACCGCTCATATAGTTCGTCGAAAGCTGCCCGTTCTCCTTTTTTCATGCGCCGGACCAGTTCGATTTCTTCTGCTGTCTCCACGCTCTGCCCTCCCTTTCCATCTGTGAGGCCTCACAGATGCAGTATCTGTTTCCGCGAAAATTGTGTTTCTTAAGATGCATCTATATATAAGAGCATCCAGATTATGGATTGGTTCAGTTAATTTCATTTTTTTGTCTGCTTCCACACTGCTGCAATTCCTGCAATTCACAGCCGGATTCCATAGACTTTGTGCCCTGGATGTGGTATACTGCCATTAACAGCACACAAAACACCAAAGGAGCGTGATAAAATGACCGATAATGAATTATTACTTGCTATATCTGATATTATGGAAAAAAAGATAAAAGCAGAGGCAGAACCCATAAAAGCAGAAATAAAAGCTATAAAAGATGATATTGAGACAGTAAAGAATGAGCAAAAAAGAATCAATCTCATTATTGAAAATGAAATTCGTTCAGATATTAGAATACTTGCAGAAAATTACATGCCAGCTGCTAAGAAATATGAAAAAGCAGCAGCAAAAATGGAAGCCATGCAGGCTGATATCGATGTTATGAAAAATGTTATTCGTGAACACAGCGAAAAGCTGCAAAAGATATCATAGTACATAACAAAAACAGCCAAAACGTTACAGCCGCATAGCAGGTGACGCATCATTACCACAGCGCAGACGCAGAACGCTCAGAGCTGCGTCCGCGCTGTGACAGTCTATTTATTTCCCGCGGACCGCCGAAAGCCCCCTGCACCGGTTCAGGCACGCAAAAATCTCCTGCACCCTCGGCACCGCCAGATTACACGGCAGATACTTCCCGTCGCAGACCGCCCCGATTCCTTTTTCATTTACAAGCTTCTCCAGCATCTGCGCTGTTTCTTTCAAATCCCGCTTCCCGTCAAACAGCCTCTGCCTTGCATACTTCACCATATACCCTAACGCCATCGTCTGCTCGCTGTCCGCTAACTGTTCCACATAGCGCAGTTCCACCGTATCCCGGTCAATCGAAACCGCATCCTTTCCCATGCCCTTGATTTTTATCCGGTCACTGCCGGCCGCTTTTTTATCCGGTGCAAACAGACGGTGAAAATACGGCGGCTCTGCTTTCGGGATAACCGGCTTGTCCTTTGCAAAATCCAAAAACCGCTCGGCCTCCTTTTTTGCCATTTCCGTAATTTCCGAAGGCTCATACTGCATCATCTGAATAATATGGTCTGCCTTATAAAAATAAGAGCCGCAGCTTCCCGCCACAAGTATCGTCGAAATGCCGTATGACTCATACAGCTCTTCCACCCGGTCGATAAACGGCGTAATCGGCTCCATTTCCTTGTGCACCACCCGCGCCATCAGTTCGTCGCGAATCATAAAATTCGTTGCGCTCGTATCCTCGTCGATTAAAAATAACCGGGTCCCTGCCTCCATGGCCTCAATGACATTTGCCGCCTGCGAGGTGCTGCCGCTGGCATCTTCGGTGGTAAAGGCTTTTGTATCTTTTCCGTTCGGCAGCCCGTTAATAAACATGGAAATATCGGTCTGCTTAATGCTCCTGCCATCCTCGGCACGGATTTTGACGGCTGTGTCATCGGTAATCACATACTCTCTGCCATCCCCCGCAATATGATTATACACGCCGCGCTCTAACGCCTTTAACAAGGTAGACTTTCCGTGATATCCGCCTCCTACAATCAGTGTAATGCCCTGCGGAATGCCCATGCCTTTTATGGCGCCTTTGTAAGGCAGTTCCATCGTAACTTCCATAGAAGGCGGCGTACGGAAAGAAACAGCCTGTTTCATCGGACGGTCCGAAATCCCGGACTCGCGTGGAAGAACCGCGCCGTCTGCTACAAACGCCGCCAGCTTTCGTTCCGCAAGCTGCTCCCGGATATACTGCTGGTCCTCCGCAAGCTGGCGGACCTGTTCCAGATGCTTTTTATCAGAATTTGCATAAAACAAAGACCGCTGTACGCAGTCCGGCAGAAAACGGAACAGTATTTTTGAAAGCTCCCCTGCGTTAATCGTCCGTCCGTTTGCAGGAAAGCCGATTTCCAGCCTTACTGTCAGATTTCCGGTATCCGGGTCTATTTCACAAGCGCTGCGCTCTAATACTTCCTGTCCCGGACGGCTGACCGACAAAAGCCCACTCTTGCCGGAGCCCTTTGCTTTATGGGAATGCTGCTCTGCCTCCTTTCCAAACCGGCGGATTAACGCATCTGCAAGCGCCGTTCTTGTATGCTTTTTTTGTATCATATCTTTCGGAAATCCGGCCTTCTGACCGCTGATGTGAATGCTGACCTTAGAAGGCGCCGCAAAAGGGTCTCCCTGTACATGGTCAATGCTCAGCACATACGTTCCAAACTGATAGCTGCCCTGAGTATCTTTATAAGCCGGATATCCTCTGTGGTCAATCCTTCGCAGCAGCTCCTGCAAATCTTCTGCTCGTTTCATTCTGATTCTCTCCTTTTTCCTTCCCTGTTATCGTCAATTTTCCTTTCAGCCGGCCTGAACTTCCTCAAAATCACAGTAATCCAGCCCGCTTTCTGACCGGAAGCTGTATGCTTTCTTTTCATCGTTTAATTTCCAGGAAAAACTGCCTTCCAGCTCCATATAAGAATGCGCCGCTGCCACATCATCTAAAAGCTGCGCCATATCCAGCACAAACGACTGCGCATCTTCGAAAGAAACACACTCCTCCTCTGAAAACTCATTTTCCACATAAAAGCGCAGTGTAAAGGCATCCAGGTCGCTTTCATCGTCAAAGGCCGCATGCTTCAGATACACGCTGCGGCTGTTTTCCATCCGGTTTTTTACAAATGCAATGCTGGAATGGATGCGTGACTGAGAAATATCATCTGCTTCCATATAAATCTTATAACTGATTTCTAACTGTCCCATAAAATGTTTCTCTCCTTTCCATATCAGGGTTTACAAATCCTTTGCCATACACAGCGATTCCGGCATGTCCCGATACGGCCCGTAATTTTCAGTCACCTGAAACCCCAGTTTTTTATAAACCGCACAGGATTCCGCCAGCAGCTCTCCGGTTTCAAGAATCATCCTTTGATACCCCAGCTGCGCGGCCCATTCCATTAACATCGAAACCAGCCTGGTCCCTATCCCCCGCCCCTGATACTGCGGATGTACAAACACACGCTTCAGTTCCATATTTTTATCATCATATCTTCTGATGGCTCCGCCGCCAGCCAGCCTGTTATCTGCATACACAGCGACTGCTTCCCGGATTTCATCCAGCTGGTTATATTTTGTATACTTGTCCCTCTGAATCTTTTTCCCCACACGCCTGTCCAGCTCTATATCAAGAAGCCTGCAGTTCTCTATAAAATCTTTATCTTTTCCATCCGTTTTTATATAAGTCACATGAAAGTCCATAAAACTCCTTTTTCAAATATCATAACCGCAGCTGAATGCTGAACAGAGAAAATCTCTCCTATTGAAACACTTTCCCCATCCAGCGTCCAGTCAGTCAGAAACTCCGCACCCCAGAGCGCCCTGCACTACACCAGCTGCGTCATCCCGCCTGTTAAAATCCCAAGATTATCCTCATAAATTTTCGCAAACTGGTCCATCTGCAGCGGATTTTCCCCAAGCCCCGCTTCAATCGTATAGCCCGGCCGGTTATAATTCTGAATAAACCAGTCCTTATACCCCGCATATCCCGACGCTCCCGGCGTTACCTCTACCGCATATCCGCTCACTTCTCCAAAATACCTCGCAATCCGGTAAGAATTCTCCGGCTCATAATCCAGATATTTCCAGTAAATAACCTCGCCCTGTGTATGATAAGCTAAAATCAGCTCAAAGTCATTACGCAGCGTAAAATCATATACCGCCTTGCTTTCCGGTGCCGTAAGCGGCGCTTCGCCGACAAAATCCCTCGGCGCCGGTGTCTGATACCCCTGGGCATATTTAATCTCCCTGGCATTTTCCCATCCGGCCGGAAACTGCAGATTTAAATCAATCCCGTCAATATTTGCCTTCCACCCGTCCGGGAACGGAATATCCGGGTAAGCGGCAGCGATACGCCTGGCACTCTCATAATAGGCCCCGTCATCCAAAATACCGTTTACCAGGTCTGCTCCGTCCGGATTTACCAGCGGCAGCAGATACAGGGAAAAGCCGTAGTACAGCCAGGAAGCCCGCACGCCTGCAATTTTGCCCCCTGCGGCAAAAGCCCTGGCATAATCTTCTGCAAACTTTAACAGCACCGGCGTCGTAATCCACTCATTGGCATGAAAGGATGCATTATAAAACACCTGCTTAATGCCCTCGCCAATCCGAAGCGCCGGCATCCGGTGCCCGGTCACGCTGTACCCGACAGGCTCTTCGTGCAGAAACGGATAACGCACCAAAAGCCCCTCCAAAATCCAGTCCGTTAAAACGGAAGTATACACCACTTCCTCTGATACCAGCGGGAAATCAAACGGCACTAAAATCACCGTGCCCGGGCGCAGATTCATAGGATTGACAGCCGGATTTGCATCTGTAATCCCCCGCACCGTAGAATGCATGCGCTCCGCAATCTGCCAGAAGGAATCTCCCTCTTTCAGCCGGTACGGCGTGTAGCCCTTTAAATAAGGAATTAACAGGTCCCACTGAAACTTTTCCACCCTGCACGGATAATCCCCGCCAAAAAATTCCTTTAACGCTTCACATGTCTTTTCTCCGAAAATTCCGTCTGTCTTCACCGGATGCCCCGCGCGTGTCAGCGCAAGCTGCACATACTGTACGAGCGCTCCTTTGTCGCCTGGATTTAAATCTTTCATTCACCTGCTCCCGCCTCTGGCATATATTCTATGTAACGCCAGAAACCGTTTTTTAACAGTATATGCCAGAAAGCATAAAAAGTTCCTAAATACCACGGCTCTGTTTCTCACAGCCGCAGGACTTCTGAAACAGGAAAAATCCCAGTACAAACAGCACCACAAGCGACCCGATGCCGTAATTTAAGCTCCCCGTCACCTGGCTGGTTACACTGACTAACAGCGTGCCGAGAAAAGAAGCTCCCTTCCCGCAGATATCAAAAATGCCAAAATATTCCCCGGATTTTTCAGGAGGAATGATTTTCGCAAAATACGAACGTGACAGCGCCTGCACCCCGCCCTGAAACAGTCCGACACACACCGCCAGAATCCAGAACTTCGGCTGCGAATCCAGCGTCATCCCAAACAGCGTAATCACCGTATAGGCCGCAATGCAGACCGAAATCAGCGCCCTGGCCGGAAATCTGCCTGAGAGCTTTCCAAAAATAAGCGTAGCCGGAAATGCCACAATCTGTGTCAGCAAAAGCGCCAGCAGAAGGCCGGATGTATCCAGTCCGAGCGCGGTGCCGTACGCGGTCGCCATATCAATAATCGTATAAACCCCGTCAATATAGCAAAAAAACGCCAGCAGAAACCAGAAAACCTGCCGGTCTCTTCCGATATGCTTTAACGTGCCCGCAAGCCTTTGAAAGCTGCCGCTGACAACGCCTCTTCGCGCTTCTACAAAATGCTTCTGCCTGTAAGAAACACATAAAGGAACCGACGCCGCCAGCCACCAGAGCGCGGAAATCACAAAAGCGGCTGTCATCGCCGTCATCTGGCCCAGTCCGAAACGCCCGCCGGATAACACCAGCACCAGTCCGAATACAAACGGCACGCAGCTTCCAATATAGCCCCACGCAAACCCTCTCGCCGATACTTCGTCCATGCGCTCCGGCTCCGTTACATCCGAAAGCATGGCGTCATAAAAAATCAGGCTTGCGGAAAACCCGCACTTTGCGATGACAAAAACAATCAGAAACACCAGCCAGTGTTTTGTAAATCCCAGCAGCGAGCAGCCCGCCGTACCGAGCGCCATGCTGGCTATAAAAACCGGCTTCTTAAATCCTTTAAAATCCGTCATCGTGCCAAGCACCGGCCCGGATAACGCCACCAGCACCGTAACCGCCGAAGCCGCATATCCCCAGTAAGCCAGATAATCAACGGAAGAAATCCCGGCCTCAGAGGCAATCGCGTCAAAATAAATCGGAAACAGTGTGGATACCAGCAGTATGAACGCGGAATTTCCTACATCATACAGCACCCACGCTTTTTCCATTCTGGTCAGTTTCATTTTACCCGGCATAGATTCATCTCCCATTCTTTTTCGGTTTTAAAAAAGAAAATATCTCATCATAAAACTGCAGTCTGGCACGTTCCTGCGCGTTAAAAATTTCATGCCTGGCATCCAGCATCCATACAAGCCTGGCATCTTTAAGCTTTCCCGCAAACCTTAAGATTTCATCGGTATTCACCATATGCTCCCTGCCCGAAGCAAACACCAGTACCGGAATTTTGATTCTGGCAATATTTTCATTGTCCTGCACATAAACAGAAGCGTTCGCAGCGGCGCACACCCAGCTGTAAGCAGCGCCGCTGTTTTGATTTCTCCAGTTCGAAAGTCTTTTTTCATGCGCATACAGATACCGTTCCTTCGACAGGCAGGAGCTTTTTTCAAAGCGCGGTTTTGCCGTAAATCCATGCTGTCCGGCCGCATACGCTTTTCCAAAGCCGCATGCCTTGCAGATACGGGCCGTTGCCATCGCCGCCGGATAAGGCAGTCCGCGCACGTTCATCTGTATCATCGGCGAAGAGAGCACCGCCTTTTGAAAATCATCCGGATACCGCTGCAGATAAATGCTGCCAATCGCACCACCCATAGAATGTGCAAATAAAATCATTTCATTCTGATACGGCACCGTGATTTTTTTTACAAAAATATGCAGGTCCCGCACATACTGCGCAAAGCTTTCCACATATACCTTTTCCATATTCCGCAGCACACGCCCGGACCTTCCGTGCCCGCGGTGTTCCGGCAGAAATACCGCATATCCCGCCTGCAGAAAATAGAACACCATCTCATTATATTTTTCCGCAAATTCGCTGAATCCATGCGAAATCACAATACTCCCTTTCGGATGCTCTGGCACATACGTACAGTAAAAAATCTGCGTGCCGTCATAGCTTGTAAAATAGCCGGTGGTGCGGTACTTTTTCAGATACGGCTCTGCCTGCCGCCTCATCTGCTCCCTGAATCCTGTCTCCTGCAGATACCTGATTGTTACTCTTTCTGTCATCATTTTCTGTTCCGTTTTCTCACAGCCTTCAAATGCCTGCTGTTCCTTTTCCTAAATTTATAATACCTTTTCCATTTTTCTTACAATCTCAGGAACCAGCTTCCCGTCTTCATATTCATCCACCACCCTGCGCGCCAGCTTCGGGTCATTCGTAATCATCGCGTCTGTTTCATGCTCGCACAAAAGGCGCATATGTTCTTCTTCATTCACAGTCCAGACATGCACTTTCATTCCGTATTTGCGGCATTCTTCAAAAAACTCCGGATACTGTACATTAAAAACAGCCGGATGCAGCGCGTCTGCCTGTACTACATTTCTCGCGTAATCCACAGCACGTATCAGACCGTCCTGATAAAGCATTCCTATTTTCGCATCCGGGCAGAGCCTTCGTATTTTGCGAATCGTATAATGATTGAACGAAGAATAAATCACCCGGTCCTGCATCCCGAGCTTTTGTGTCAGCTCGAGTACCTTTTCTTCGATTTCCGGATAAAAAATAACCCCCGTCTTTAACTCCGCATTGATTGTCAGATTCGACGTTTTCATCAGCTCGTATACTTCCTCCAGCGTCGGAACACACTGCATGCCAAATTCCGGAAAATGCTTATTCACGTTGATTTTCCTCAGCTGGTCATACGTATAATCTTTCACCCAGCCCTTTTCATCGCTGACCCGGCCAAGCGTTTCATCATGTATCACAACAAGCCGCCCGTCTTTTGTCATCTGCACATCCAGCTCAATCCCGTCCGCCTTAAAATCCGAGGCAAGCCTGAATGCCACCAGCGTATTTTCCGGCGCGTACCCGCTGGCTCCCCTGTGAGCCCATACTAAAGTTTTTTTCATCTTTCCCTATCCTCATTTCTATTCTTTCAAAGCATGCTCTTTTTCCTGGCTTTCTCCACTGCTTTCCAGGCACGCTCTCTTTTTTCAAGCCTTTTTCAAGCTTTCTCCATTACTTTCCAAGCACGCTCTCTTTTTCATGCTTTTTTCATGCTTTTTTCAAGTTTTTTCAAGCTTTCTCCATTGTCTTCATCAGAGCTTTTTAAGCAGTCCTTCAATCCCCTCGTTTTCATAAATCTCTTTATAATATGCCGCCTCGTCCAGAATCAGGCCGTCAATCACCTGCATCCCCAGCAGCTCGACCGGAGCCTTATCGTCGGTCAGAAGATACCCGCCCGGCTCATATTCCAAAAGGCCGTCCGCTACCCGGTCTATCAGCTCCGCAAGCTCCGCATCCGGCGCTAATGCCGTATTATCCCGCATCACCTCTAAAATATCAGGCGAAGCAGAGGCAAACAGCTCTCTGTTCGTAGAGCCTTTGACATCCACCGTATACACCGTGTCAAACACTTTCGAAATCGTATCGGACAGATACTGGTTAATACTGCCCTCGTTCGTGCCTCTCATATTCATATTTACAGTCATCACGCCGTCATCCGTCAGATGCTCTTTCACCATTGTAAAAAACTCAGCCGACGACATCTGAAACGGTATGGTAATATCCTGGTAAGCATCCACCATAATCACATCGTATTTCCTGCTGTCATCTAAAGCCTGCAAATAAGCCCGCCCGTCATACGAGGTCACCTTTATATCTTCGGGCAGATGAAAATACTCCCTGGCAAGCTCCGTAATCTTTTCATCAATTTCAACGCCTTCGATATCCGCATGGTAAAAATACTGCCCGCACTGAGCCGCAAATGTCCCGGTTCCCATGCCAAGAATCAGAATATCGATACTGTCTTTTTCATACACTCCGGCCATAAACGGCGCCGCCATTGCATAATCATAATACATGCCGCTGAAGCTGTGGTCTTTTTTTAGAATCGACTGCACGCCGAACAATACATTCGTAGACAAAATCACACTGTCCGCATTCTCCTTCACCTGCAGATAATTGTAAACCGACTCTCCTTCATAAACCAGCTCCGGTTCCCAAAACGCATAGCTGTCAGCCGCCCCTAACACGCAGCACAAAACAAAATCAAAAATACCCGTAATGATTCTTCTGGCTTTTCTTTTCACGGAAACAAAATAAATGACCGCTATCAGCAGCAGAATGCCTGAAAAAATCAGAAACGTCACCGATGTCCCTGCCGCCGGAATCGTTACAAACGTAGGCAGAAACGTACCCAGAATACTTCCGATTGTATTAAATGCATTCAGCAGCCCCACTGTCTTTCCATTATCATCCAGACTGTCCACCGTATACTTAACCAGCGACGGCGTAACCGTCCCGAGCAGAAACAGCGGAAATACAAAAATAGCCATGCAGGCACAAAATGCCGCCAGAATCAGAAAATGACTGCTGACCGAAAAAATTAACGCCGCCGAGATTGTGAGAATCACATACTTGCCTGCCACCGGAATCAGCGCAATCCACACAGCGGCAACGACCAGTCTTGCATAAAGCCGGTCCGGGTCCGGTTTTTTATCCGCTGACCTGCCGCCGTAAATATTGCCAAGCGCCATCGCAATCATAATCGTCCCGATAATAATCGTCCATACAATCTGCGAGGAACTGAAATAGGGAGCAAGCAGGCGGCTTGCCCCAATTTCAACTGCCATTACCGACATTCCGGAAAAAAACTCCGTCAGATAAAGATATATCTTATTATTTAGAATGCGTGGTTTTTTCATTTCTCCGCCTTTCCTTATGCACTATATTTTTATTATCATACCAAATTATACACATTCTGGCAATCATTCTTTTTGCTTGCTTTCTTCCCGCATTTCTTTTATAATAAATGCAAAAAGGTGACACATATGAAAAAAGATATCGCAGCACTTCCTCTCATCGAAGCATTCCAGACAGATGACGAATGCCCCTTCTGCTACCTGGAACGCGCCGCTGAACAGCATGCCATTTCCTTTATCTTAGGTTCTGCTTACATGGAAGATTATATCCGTGAAAAAACAGACGCGCTCGGCTTCTGCCGCCATCATTACAAAATGATGTACGACTACGGCAACCGCCTTGGCAGTGCGCTGATTTTAAGCACACATCTAAAAAAGCTAAACGAAGAGCTCTCAGAGCAGCTGAAAAGCTATACCCCCGGCAAATCTCACATATTAAAACGCATGAAACGCACCGATACCGCCAGCTTAGAAGCAAAAACGCCGCTCGGCGCATGGCTGGATAAAAAAGAACGCTCCTGCTATGTCTGCGACCATTTTAACCAGATATACAGCCGCTATCTGGACACATTTTTCGACCTGTACCGCAAAAACAGCGAATTTCGCAGTTCCTTCGAACACAGCAAGGGTTTCTGCCTCCCGCATTTTCGCGATTTAATCGAATGCGGCGAAAACAGGCTGTCCGATTCCGAAAAACCGGACTTTTTTCAAAAAGCATCCGCCCTTATGACCGGGCATCTAAGCCGCCTGCAAAGCGAGGTTTCCTGGTTCGTTGAAAAAAACGATTACCGCAACAAAGA
>CANDJC010000141.1 GCA_947384955.1 uncultured Eubacterium sp.
TCACATAAGAAGGAAAAAATTTCCCCGTCCGGCTGACTTTGGCTGAATTTACGTTTTGATTTCGGCACTTCTGTTATTCATTTCCACTAAAATACAGGATATCAAGTTTTTGACTATGGTTTACAAATTTTCGATTCCATACTATATAGATTATACTTCCATAACCAAATACAGTATATAGTTCTGATATCGCCTCGCTTCTTGCCATCAATCAGACATTCCCGATACCAGCTGAATTTCATACATCAGAGAAAACTGCACACAGGAAAATTCCTTTAATCTGACAAAACGCAGGATAACTTCCATCCCTTAAATTCAGCCATTGTAAATTCAGACAAAAACAGCTGGGCGGAGAAAATTTTTCCTTCGGATGCGACTCTGGAAAAAAGCTGGAAGTTCTTAGTTTTCTGCTCAATACTCAGGATTTGGGGCTCACTGTCTGCCGCCGGATAAAACCCTGAAGCCCCAAAAGGCGCCTGCCAGTGCCACAGCTTACAGCTGCCAGTAACGCCAGGGCATCAGGCGCCGGTCCGTCCGCAGCCAAAACCCTGACGCAGAAAACTTAGAACTTCCTGCTTTTTGGAAGCGGAGTATCCGAAGGAAAAATTTTCTCCGTCCAGCGTCCCATCCCCTCCAAAAAAGAAATACCACACAAAACCCAGAACCACCTATTTTTTAATCAGAGTATCCGAAACAAAAAATCTCTCCATCCAGCGCCCCATCCCCCAAAAAGAAATACCACACAAATATAAATTATCTGCATTCCCAGTACGTGTAAACTTCCAATATCTGAAAATGCTACAAATTTGTATGAAATCTCTAATACCAGAGCTGTTTTTATATGTGTTATAGTCTGAATGTACCAAAAATAAAGGAGGAAAGGCTATATGAAAAAGAAATTTTTTACAGTATTGCTGGCAGCGGCGATGGCGGTATCGGTAACTGCGTGTGCCAAGAGCCAGGGGGAAGGAAATAAGGGAGGAGAATCAGGCAGCGGCGATGCGCAGGATTCTTCGGAGTCTCTGACTGTGTGGTGCTGGGATCCGACATTTAATATTTATGCCATGAAGGAAGCCGAGAAGGTTTACCAGAAGGAACATCCGCAGTTTCAGCTGAATGTAATAGAAACGCCGTGGAACGATTTGCAGACGAAACTGACGACGGCGGTGACTTCCGGAAAGACCGACACACTGCCGGATATTCTGTTAATGCAGGACAATGCTTTTCAGAAAAATGTGATGAGCTATCCGAAAGCATTTGCGGATCTTACGGATTCGTCCATTGATTTTACGCAGTTTGCAGAAGCAAAAACCGCTTATTCAACCGTAAAAGGAAAAAATTACGGTGTACCGTTTGATAACGGAGCCGTGATTGCATGCTACCGGACGGATATTTTGGAACAGGCCGGGTTTACGGTGGATGATTTTACGGATATTACATGGGATGAGTATATTGAGCAGGGAAAAATCGTGTTAGAAAAGACAGGCAAGCCGCTGCTGTCAAGTCTGGCAGGAGAATCGGATGTCATTGTTATGATTTTGCAGTCTGCCGGAGGAAGCATGTTTGACGAACAGGGAAATCCATTTATTGCGGGCAATGAGAAAATAAAGGCTACACTGGAGATTTATAAAAAAATGGTAGAATCAGGTGTGCTGATAGAATTAAATGATTCCGATCAGTACATAAGCAGCATGAATAACGATACCGTAGCCGGGACGATTAACGGCTGCTGGATTATGGGAGCCATTCAGTCTGCTGAGGAGCAGGCCGGCAACTGGGCGGTAACGAATATGCCAAGATTAACGGGTGTAGAAGATGCGACGAATTATTCGAATAACGGAGGCTCCAGCTGGGCGGTCTGTGCTGACAGTAAGAAAACGGAGCTGGCAGAAGATTTCTTAGGGGCGACCTTTGGAGGAAGCGTGGAATTTTGGGAAAATATCCTTCCAAGCGGCGCGCTTTCAACGTATCTTCCGGCGGCAGACAGCGATAAATACGGCGAGCCAAGCGGGTTTTTCAGCAATGACACGGTGTTTAAAAAAATTACAGAGTATGCGGGAAAAGTTCCTGCCGTTCCTGCAGGGACCTACTATTATGAAGCAAGGGATGCGGTGGGGACAGCGATTACGAATGTCATAGGCGGTGCAGATATTGATTCTGAATTACAGACTGCTGAAGATACGGTGAAATTTGTTATGGGCAGATAAGCCGGCTGGAAAGGAGCATCGGATGAACAAAAAAAGATTCACTCTTAGCCAGAGACAGAATTTAAATGGCTGGGCATTTCTGACTCCGGCAGTCCTTTTGATTGTATTTATGAATTTTGTACCGATGATACAAAGCCTGATTTTGTCGTTAAAGACGGGAATCGGGGAAGAGATGGGATGGTCAGGTCTGTATAATTATAAACGGATGTTTGAAGACGGCATTTTTATCCAGGCATTGAAAAACAACTTTATTTATCTGCTCATTCAGGTTCCGATTATGCTTGTGCTTGCACTGATACTGGCCAGCGCGCTGAACCGGAAGGATTTGAAGCTGAAAGGACTGTTCCGCACGGCGATTTTTCTTCCGTGTGCGACGACACTGGTATCAAGCGCGCTCATTTTCCGTTCCCTGTTTGCTGTTGACGGATTTGTCAATACGGTGCTGATAAAACTTGGAATATTAAATACAGGCTATAATTTTCTCGGGCATGCGGGCAGTGCCAGGGTGATTATTATTCTTGCACTGGTCTGGAGATGGACCGGATATAATATGGTATTTTATCTGTCAGCTTTGCAGAATATTGAGTATTCTGTATACGAAGCCGCTAAAATTGACGGAGCCTCGCCAATGCAGACATTCTGGAGAATAACCGTGCCGCTGCTAAAACCGACGATTCTGTTAACGGCAATTATGTCCACAAACGGGACGCTGCAGCTGTTTGACGAGTCCGTGAATCTTACAAACGGCGGGCCGGCAAATGCAACGATTACCATGTCCCATTACATTTATAATATTTCGTTTAAATATGTGCCGAATTTCGGCTATGCAGCGGCAATGTCTTATTTTATACTGATACTGGTGGCGGTGCTGGCATTTATTCAGATGAAAGCAGGTGATAAGCGTGATTAGCAGACAAAAATCATTTTTATTATATACATTTTTAACAGTTTTCTCACTCATTTCCATTTTCCCGCTTTTGTGGATGCTGACAGCCGCTACGAATAAAAGCATTGATGTCGTAAAGGGAAGGCTGCTGCCAGGGATGAATCTGATTGAAAATTTTAGGAATTTAACAGCTGTTTCGGATGTCGGGCGGGCTATGCTTAATTCTTTCTGGTATGCAGCGGTACTTACGACAGGTTCCTTAATTATCTGCTCCCTGGCCGGATATGGATTTGAGATTTTTCATGACAGGGCAAAGGATACGGTAATGAGCATTCTGCTGTTAGCCATGATGGTGCCTTTTGCGGCGACGATGATACCGCTGTTTCAGATATTTTCCGGCGTGAATCTGTTGAATTCCACGCTTGGATTTATCCTGCCGACACTGTCAACGCCGTTTCTGATTATGATGTTCCGCCAGAGCGCAAGGTCGTTTCCGAATGATATTATTGAAGCTGCGAGAATTGACGGATTAAATGAAATCTCGATTTTCTTTCGCATGTTTATGCCGACAATGCGCTCTACATATGCGGCTGCTATGACAATCACATTTATGAATGCATGGAACAGCTATCTGTGGCCGAAGGTAATTATGTCGGATGAAAGCCGCATGACCATGCCGATGCTGATTGCGAATCTGAAGGAAGGACACTATACAGATTACGGCGTGCTGATGCTCGGGGTGACGTTATGTACGATTCCGACTGTCATAATTTTCTTCTGTCTTCAGAAGAGCTTTACAGAAGGAATTACAGGAGCTGTCAAATAGTGTCATAGTTAAAATAAACAAGCGGCCTTTTGGATACGGAAGTGTCCAGGAGGCCTTCTGGTATTTGCGGCAGCCGTACTGAGGCGCTGTCCTTAGCGGTATTACCGCCAGCGGTACAGACGTACCGGTTCCTTCCTCAGCGCTGCAGAGAGACAGAAGCTGCAGTACGGCTGCCATAGATACCAGCTATCCGTGCGGGCATTTACGCCGGTGCTTTTCTATGACCAGCAGAATCGCTGGCAATTGATTCAGCTGAAATCTGGAAACTTAAAAATCCATAAAGATTTTAGCAAATTTCTCTTAAAATTTTTAATGTTTTCTTAAGATATGCACAAACTACTTGAGGGATTGAGAAAGGCTTGCTATACTAGACAGTGTTTCAATATACATTCCGAAGGAGTATTGCATGAGCAGATTACATAAGAATTTTGTACGCATTCCCCGCTGCAGCATAATTCCGCTGATTATGGCGTTTTCTTTTAATATGGCAGTATATGCAGGCGCCAGAATCATTGCCGGAAACTGGCATCATTATAACATAGAGACCAGTCTGGACAGAAAGATTCCGTTCTTTGCGCCTGCAGCGGCTGTTTATCTCGGATGCTATTTCTTCTGGGCTGTAAATTATATTTTAATCGCACGGCAGGAAAAAAGGGAAGCATTTCAGTTTTTTTCAGCGGATTTTCTTTCCAGAATTGTCTGTTTTATCTGTTACCTGGTATTCCCGACTACAAATACGAGGCCGTTTGTGGAGCCTGAGGGTTTCTGGAATCAGGTGATGCTGCTTGTCTACCGGACGGACGCTGCGGATAATCTGTTTCCGTCGATTCACTGTCTGGTAAGCTGGTTTTGTTTTATCGGACTGCGCGGGAATTCCCAAATTCCGCGGTGGTATCAGCGGGCATCATTTTTCATGGCTGTTTTGGTATGCATTTCAACCGTTTTGACCAAACAGCATGTAATTGCAGACGTAATCGGCGGTGTTCTGCTGGCAGAAGCCTGCTTCTGGCTGGGAAAGCATACGGCGCTTTTTACGGTATACGAAACGGTTATGGATAAAATAAACAGTGCGTTATTTAAGAGCAGTGTGAGAGAGTGAGAGCGGTGCGCTTTTAAGGAAAGCAGCGTGCATGAAAAAGAGCAGAGAACAGTGTATAGGAAACAAAGCAGTGTGTACGAATGAGGACGTGTGTTAAAAGAAGAAAGGGAGAAATCAGTCATGCAGGGAAAAAAGAAAGTGATCGGGAATACGGTTTTCCTGTTTGCAGTTTTTGCACTTACAGTCTATGGCGTTTTTCATGGAGAAGATTTAGGGGAAATGTTAAAAGCCTTAAAACGGGCGGATGTCCGCTGGCTGATTCCGGGTGTGTTTCTGGTCATGTTCTTTATCTGGGGTGAATCCATAATTATCTGGTATATGATGCGTTCTTTTCATATTTATCTGAAAAAAAGAATCTGCTTTTTATTTTCTTCGGTCGGATTTTTTTTCAGCTGCATTACACCTTCTGCTACCGGAGGGCAGCCGATGCAGGTTTATTATATGAATAAAGAAAAGATACCTGTTCCGGTTGCAGCCGTGGTTTTAATGATTGTAACGATTACATATAAGCTTGTGCTTGTAGTGACCGGGCTTGGCATTGTGGTGTTCGGCCAGGGCTTTTTACACCGGTATCTGGAGGAAATTCTTCCGGTTTTTTATCTGGGGCTGCTGTTAAATGTGTTCTGCGTCAGCTTTATGACAGTGCTTGTGTTTCATCCGGTGCTGGCAGAGGGGATTTTGTTAAAAGGCATGGAATGGATGGAACGGCTGCATCTTTTAAAACGCAGGGAAACGCGCAGGATAAAGCTTCAAAATTCCATGCAGGTTTACCGGGAAACGGCAGCTTATTTAAAAGAGCACAGGAAAGTCATTGTGTCTGTAATTGTAATTACATTTGTGCAGCGTTTTGCGCTGTTTGCTGTTACCTATATGGTATATCTTGCATTTGGCCTGTCAGGAACGGACAGGAAGGATGTGGTGCTGCTGCAGGCGGTCATTTCGGTTTCTGTTGACATGCTTCCGCTTCCGGGCGGCATGGGTATCAGTGAATCTTTGTTTCTTAAGATTTTTGTACCGGTATTTGCATCCCTGACGCTGCCGGCCATGGTGCTTTCCAGAGGGCTTGGCTATTACAGCCAGCTGCTTATCAGCGCGTTATTTACGATTGTGGCGCAGATTTATTATATGCTTAAGGAGCAGAAGCGCCATGATGTTATAAAGAGAATTGAGAATGTATGAATGTGTGTCTCAGGTGTATGATGTGTGAAAGCCGCCGGATGCATGACGGCGGACGGAAAAATGGAGATAAAGGATGGGAGATTAGAAATGCTTGGATTTTGGGATTATACGGTCATACTTACATACGTCAGCTTTGCATGTTCGGGAATCGGGATTTTCTGCGCCATATCGATGCATCTTAGGTGGGCGATTTTCTGCCTGGCCTGTTCCGGGCTCTGTGATATGTTTGACGGCAGAGTGGCAAGGTCCAAAAAGAACCGGACGCAGGATGAGAAAGCGTTTGGAATTCAGATAGATTCGTTATGCGATATGGTCTGTTTTGGAATACTTCCTATTATTATCTGTTTTAAGAGCGGGATGAATCACGTTTACAGCATCGTTATCCTTGTGCTGTATGCGCTGGCGGGACTTATCCGTCTGGCATATTTTAATGTCATGGAAGAAAAACGCCAGCAGGAAACAGATGAAGATAAGAAGTATTACCGCGGGCTGCCGATTACTTCCATGGCGATTGCGCTTCCGGTGCTGTTTGTTGTATCGCCGCTGTTCCCGGACCATAGATTCTTTGTGGCAGTGCTGCATATGCTGGTCATTGCAGTCGGCACGCTTTTTATTGTGAATTTTAAGCTTAGAAAGCCGTCTGCCGCGGAGGTGGTCATGATTACAGGCGTGGTGGCGGCAGCGGTTGTGATACTGATTTTTATCGGGCACAGCTGGTGGGTGTTTATCCGGCACGCCGGACTAACTGCAATATTCCCGGGGGGGGGGGTATTTGAAATAATCCGGCAGATGATTCCGGGGGGGTATTTGAAAAGGTAAGGCAGACTGTCCGGGAGATGGTTTTTACGAAAAGGATTCTGAAAAAGAAGGAGAGATTGTTATGCATCTTACAGCGGACCGGAAGGGAAAGATTGAAAAAGAAAGTTCCGTACAGGACTGGTTTTTGGAGCAGTTATACGGGCATAAGGCTGGGCGGATGCTGCTAAAGCCGCTGATTTCGCCGGCACTGTCTGTGTCTGCGGGAAAAGTTTTAGACAGCAGGCTGTCAGCCATTCTGATTCCGTTTTTTATCTGGCGCTGTCACATAGATATGAAAGATTTTGAACTGGCAGCCTATGCTTCGTACAATGATTTTTTTAAAAGAAAATTAGCGGACGGCGCCCGTATCATCGAGCAGACAGGAAATTATTTTATCAGCCCCTGTGACAGCAGACTGAGCGTTTATAAAATTGAAAAAGACTGTGAATTTACCGTAAAGCATACCAGATATACCGTACAAAGCCTGCTGAAAAGCGGAAAGCTTGCTGAGAAATTCAAAGGGGGTTATGTGTGGATATTCAGGCTCTGTGTGGATGACTATCACAGATATATTTATACAGATAACGGGACAGTATCTAAAAACCGCAGGATAAAGGGCGTCTTTCATACGGTGAATCCGGCTGCCAATGAGGCGTATCCGATTTATAAGGAGAATACAAGGGAGTATTGCCTGCTAAAATCCGAGCATTTTGGAACAATCCTGCAGATGGAAGTTGGCGCAATGCTTGCAGGAAGGATTGAGAACCGGAAAACCGGACGGACAGTATGCAGGGGACAGGAGCGCGGCAATTTTGCTTTCGGCGGCTCTACGGTGATACTTATTACGCAAAAAGGCCGGGTTCTGCCGGACGGAGATATTCTGCGCTATTCTAAGAGCGGGATTGAAACGAAGGTGAGGACAGGGGAAAAAATAGGAAAAAAATGGATTAAAAAATCAGAGCAGGATTTTGATTTACCATAATCTGCCTGATATTCTTTCATCTGGCACAATTTATGATACAGATACAAGACGGATTACCTTAATTTTTTTAAGGAAGTCCGTTTTTTTTGAGTTCACAGCGGTAAAAAACATATATTTTTCACAATCCATTTTAACTCCATTTTAGTTTCATCTGCTATTCTTCTGTCAGACAAAAAAATACCTGCAAGCAAGAGCAGGCCAGTTTTAAATAAAGGAGAGGCATTATGGACTATCAGAACATATTCAAACGGCATGAAATGAAATACCTGCTGACCAGCCGGCAGAAAGAGCAGATGCTGGAAGCAGTCAGACATGATATGCGCCCGGACCGGTATGGACATGCATGTATCCGAAACATTTATTATGACACAGATAACTTCCGTCTTATCCGCCGGTCGCTGGAAAAGCCCGCTTATAAAGAAAAGCTGCGGGTACGCAGTTATCAGACAGCCGGACCGGAGGACATGATTTTTATCGAATTGAAGAAGAAGTACCATTCGATTGTCTATAAACGCAGAATAGCCATGAAACAGCAGACAGCCGAAGAATGTTTCCGGGCCGGCGCGCCGCTTCCGGTGCGCTCGCAGATTGCAGATGAAATCGATTATTTCCGAAACTATTATAAGCCGCTGCGGCCCGCTGTATTTCTTTCCTATGAGCGGGATGCATACGAGTCTGCTGATGGAAGCGGTTTTCGGGTGACATTTGACGAGAATATACAATACCGGCAGAATGACCTTTCTCTTGGAACCGAGCCTTTTGGAATACCGCTGCTTCGTCCGGGAGAGGCACTGATGGAAATAAAAGCAGCTGATGCCATGCCGCTTTGGATGAGCAGACAGCTGGCGGCGCAGAGAATATACCAGACATCTTTTTCGAAATACGGAACAGCTTACCAAAAGATTCTGTCAGAATCCGGAATGCGGCATACTAAAAAACCGGTGCAAAGCGAAGCTGTTTTCGAACATCAGGGAGGACTAAAATATGCCTAAACAATTTTTCCAGGGAATTTTTGATACAGATATGACAGCTGCCATATCAGCAGCAGACTTTCTGCTCTGCATCGGCACGGCTCTTCTTGCAGGACTTTTTCTGTCCGCAGTGTATCGGTATCAGTCTCACTATACGAAAACCTTTGCAGCCACACTCGCTCTACTTCCGGCGATTGTGTGTGTAGTCATTATACTCGTAAACGGAAGTGTCGGAACCGGCGTTGCCGTTGCAGGCACGTTCAGCCTGGTGCGTTTCCGTTCCGTTCCCGGCACTGCGAAAGAAATCTGCGCGATTTTCTTAGCCATGAGTACGGGTCTTGCAGCGGGCATGGGATATCTGGGTTATGCCCTCTTAACCGCGGTCCTGTTAGGCACAGCCGGACTTTTATTAAACCATTTAGATTTCAGAAACCCGGGAAAAAACGCATTATTTAAAACACTGCAGATTACAATACCGGAAGATTTAGACTATGCAGGCGTGTTTGACGAGCTTTTAGAGGAATATTCCTCCAAATATGAACTGACACAGGTAAAAACCGCAAATATGGGCAGTCTGTTTCGTCTGACTTACAGCCTTGTACTGAAAAAATCCGGCTGTGAAAAAGAACTGATTGACAGGCTCCGCTGCCGAAACGGTAATCTGGAAATCATGCTGACAAGGCAGACCACAGAAAACGCAGAGCTTTAAATAACGATAGGTGAAGGAGGTAATCAGAATGATGAAAAAAAAGATTCTGCCGCTGCTTATGGCCGCTGTTTTAGCCGCTTCAGGCTGTGCAAAGGCACAAAATCCAGGCACTGGCAGCCAGAACAGTAACGAAAACGAGACAGAAAATACGGCAGGCAGCGATAACAGCATAAGCAGCCAGAGCACAGGAACCAGTAAAACTACTGACAGCGCTGACGGTTCGGACAGTACAGCCGCAGATTCCGGCAGCAGAGTATCCGCTTCTCAGCTGTTTTCAAACAGAGATTTAAAAAACAGCTATGATAAAAAAGGCAGTATCGCCATAAAACTGAAGAAAACCAGCGCTTCATGCAGCTCGAAGGCGGTAAAGATTTCCGGCAGGACAATAACCATTACAGACGAAGGGACTTATCTCGTATCCGGCACGCTGAAAAACGGCATGATTATCGTAGACGCAGATAAATCTGATAAAGTACAGATTGTTCTAAACGGTGTGACAGTCTCCAATTCCACATCCGCGGCTGTCTATGTAAAGCAGGCGGATAAGGTGTTTTTAACTACAGCAGAAAATACCAAAAATAAGCTTTCAAACACAGGCGCTTACAAAGCAGTTGATGAAAATAATATCGATGCAGTTATTTTTTCCAAAGATGATCTGACGCTCAACGGCAAAGGACTTCTAAAAATAATTGCAAAGCAGGGACACGGCATAGTTTCGAAAGACAGTCTCGTGCTGGCTGGCGGCAGTTATGTTATTACAGCAGAAAAACACGGTCTGTCCGGCAAAGACGATATCTGTATTGCAGACGGAGATTATCAGATTACTTCTGGAAAAGACGGCATCCATGCAGAAAATACAGATGATAAAAGCCTTGGATTTTTGTATATATCAGACGGTGAATTTGATATTACCGCTGAAGGAGACGGCATCAGCAGCTCCAGCTTTGGACAGATTGAGGGCGGCAGCTTCCGCATTCAGGCAGGCGGCGGCTGTCAGGCGGTGAGTGTGCCGTCCAGCCGGCAGTTTCCAGCAGACAGCCAGACGGTACAGACCGCAGAAAATGTTTCCAATAAAGATTCTGTCAGTCTGACAGCTGCACAGGCTGTCTGGGTCACGGACAGCCAGACGGTACAGACCGCAGAAAATGTTTCCAATAAAGATTCTGTCAGTCTGACGGCTGCACAGGCTGTCCGGGATACAGAAGGACAGACGGAGAATGACTCGGCAGACGTCCGTACAGCGCAGAATCTCCGGCTTTCAGCACAGCTGCCGGCTGTACAGAATCCGCCAGATTTTGCACAGCCGGATGCGCAGACAGATACATCTTCAGATACCGTCAGCACAAAAGGCATTAAGGCGGAAGGAAATCTATGGCTGGATAACGGCACGTTTATCATAGACGCAGCGGATGACGCGCTGCACACAAACAGCAGCATTGCCATTGCTGGCGGCACTTATCAGATGAAAACCGGAGACGACGGCATTCATGCAGATGACAGCGCTGACATTTCCGGCGGTACCATTGATATTTCACAAAGCTATGAAGGCATCGAAGGAAAAACGATTACGATTTCCGGCGGAAAGATTACGCTGACAGCAGACGATGACGGCCTGAATGCCGCGGGAGGCGCGGACGGCAGCGGCTTTGGCTCACACAGGGATGCCTTTGCAGCGTCGGAAGGGGTATCTATTACGATTTCAGGAGGCACCATAGATATCACAGCTTCCGGCGACGGCATAGATTCCAACGGTGACTTAACGATAAAAGGCGGAGAGACTTATGTATCCGGCCCGTCTTCCAGCGGCAACGGCTCCCTTGATTATAATGGGGAAGGAACTATTACAGGCGGCATTTTTGCAGCATCGGGAGCTTATGGAATGGCACAGAACTTCGGCTCAGCTTCTACACAGGGAGCGATGCTTGTCCAGACGGATGCCGGAACAAAAGGCAGCAGTATATCGCTTGCTGATGCCGATGGGAAGACACTGGTATCCTGGCAGGCCAAAACAGACTATGGATGCGTTATTATCAGCTGTCCGCAGATTTCTGAGGGAAATACCTACACCCTGACATCCGCCGGCACATCCAGGCAGATTGAAATGACCAGCCTGATTTATGGTCAGGGAAGCGGTCCTGGAAACAGGCCGGGCGGCATGAACGGAGGAAACAGGCCGGGCGGCATGAATGGCGGCAGACCGGACGGTATGGATGGCACAGACAGGCCGGATGGTATGGACGGCGGAAAAAGAAGGCCGGATGGCGCTGGGACTGGAGACGGGCCGGGTGCTATGGAAGGAAGTGGCGAAAATATGCCGGAGGCTGCGCTGGGTGGAAATTCTTAGAACGACGGCTGAAGGGAGGGAGTTTGAGACAGGAGGGGGGTGGTGTGGCTGCGCGGACGCCGGGTGACGGGAAGATGCACCGGCTTCCTGTGACGGCTCCGAAATGTTAAGAATCCCTAAGCATTCTGCATTTACGCTG
>CANDJC010000142.1 GCA_947384955.1 uncultured Eubacterium sp.
ACTTAGAACTTCCTGCTTTTTGGAAGCGGAGTATCCGAAGGAAAACATTTCTCCGTCCGGCGTCCCGAAAGAACTAACTCAAACCTATCCTTTACCCTCCATTCTTCCCATCTGACACTGCCTCCCTCCCCATAAAACCCCTCCATTTCCGCCCATTCTACCAGCAGTTTACCCCAAATCCCCATAAATTCTACCTTCTGTCGGTTGCACCCCATTAAAAATTCCGCTATGATATTCCAAAAGGCACCCGCCAGTCACCCCAAAAAACACCCCGGAGGAAACCAAAATGTTTGAAATCAGCAAAAAACAGTTCGGCCTCTTCCTTTCTGCACTCAGAAAAGAAAAAGGCTATACCCAGAAAGACCTTGCCATAAAGCTCTATATATCCGATAAAGCCGTCAGCAAATGGGAACGCGGCCTCAGCCTTCCCGATATTTCCCTGCTGATTCCGCTTGCGGACATTCTGGATATTTCAGTCACGGAGCTGTTAGAAGGAAAACGAATGGAGAAAACTTCAGAAATGAATGCCGCCCAGGCAGAAAGCCTCGTTCGAAAAGCCCTGTCTTTTTCAGAAAAAACACCGGCAAAAACACCGGAACAAAAGCGGAAGCACCTGCTTATTTTTATATTATGCACAGCGGCCGCTGCTTTCGAATGGCTGGCCTGTTTTCTGTTTCGGGATATTTATAAAGCGCTGCTTTTTAAAGAAAGCATCCTAACGATGCAGGCGCTCGGGCTGATTTTCAGCGCATATTTCCTGCTCCGGGCAAAAGAGCGGCTGCCGGACTATTATGATGAAAATAAAATCAGCGGCTATCATGACGGCCTTTTTGAAATAAATCTGCCAGGCATTTATTTTAATAATCGAAACTGGCCGCATATCCTGCGTATCGGCCGCATATGGTCTGTACTGGAAGCAGCCGTATTTCCCTTAGCTGGCCTGCTCTTTGAATGGCTGTTTCCTAAAATCTGGATGGCTGTGGGATTCTTTGCCATTCTGGCAGCCTGTCTTGGCATGTTTCTTCCAATGTATGCAGCCGCGCGTAAATATGGCAGTACAGATACTACAGATATGTCTTCCAAAAACGGGAAAATCTGATGCCCTGGCTTATGGACAGCCTTAAGCCAGGGCTATCTATTCCAAAGCCTCATTATCTTCACAGAATTCTTTTTCATTTCTGATGGCTTTATCCACATTCTTTACAAATTGTTCTGCTTTATAAGTGATATCTGTCCCGCATCTGTTTTTAAGTCAGACTATCACGCATCTGCCTGCAAAACGGCTTTTCTTATGGATTACAGCTTTCGCAGGGCTCATAGCCGTCTTCTATCAGTTTTTCACGCTCTCCTGTAAAATTCTCCCTGTTTCTGTTCTCAATCTTGTGTATGATACTGCAGGAAGGAAGATGAAATTCCATTGTATTTTTATCTAAAACATAAGTCATGCCTGCTGTATCAGCAGTCTTTTGTTCTGTTTCATAACTGTCCCCGGTCGCATAATCAATCTCAAATCCGGGCTGGATATTATAAATGAAGACATTATAAGAAATGCCTTCCCCGTTATCTTCTACCGACAGCGCTTCCATCTGCACACCGTCCGCAGCCAGATTATCTCCTTCAAACTCCGGCGTTACCCGGTACATCACATGATTGCCGGTTTCCTTCACATAATCTGCCACCATGCGTTCAAACGGCAGCATGCCTTCTTCGTACATATAGCGGGCTGCGGTAATCAGGTTTCTCTCATCCGCATTCCCTCCCGCCAGCTCATAAGCGATTAAATGACAGCAGATATATAGATTCTGGCCTTCTAAGCTGTCATAATATGCGCGGTGCCAGCCTGTCGGTCTGAATCTGATACTGTCACCCTGCTCCTCTGACGGCATCCGCTCCGTACCCACACAGGCAAAAGCTCCTCTGCACCTTCCCAGACTGTCTAAATCCTCATACTCCGCAAAAGGCTCTTTTGTAATTTCATCCTCCGTAAATTCCGGCACATTTTCATTCATCACAATGTAAGGGTCATCCGAAAAAATCACCACTCCTCCCGCCTGGGCCTGTGTGTCAGAAACGATTTCAATTTCTGCTCCCTGTGCGTCTGCCTGTGCTGCCTCCCCAGCCGGAACCGCTGCACAGCCGGAAAGCAGCAGAGCAAAAACCAGCAGAATAAAAGCCGGCAGTACACCAGCCAGGCTGTTTCCCAATCTGTTCATACATGCTTCCTCATTTGTATTTTTCCCTGCTCATTCCCGAAAGCCCGCAAACCGGCTCAGCTTCTCTGCAGATTCAGCCCTCTTTGGCGCTTCCCGTTTCATCATCCATGCTCTGTCTAAGGATTGCAGCTGCCGCAGGGTTCATAGCCGTCTTTTATCAGTTTTTCACGCTCTCCTGTAAAGTTTTCCCTGTTTTCTTCCCGCATCTGCTGTGCGCTGCTGCAGGACGGAAGATGAAACTTCATCGTATTTTTATTTAAAATATAGGTTATGCCGTTTTCCGAATCAGCTTCTTCCTCTGCCGTTTCCCAGCTGTCCCCGGTCGCATAATCAATCTCTATCCCGGGCTGGACATTATAAATAAAGACATTATAAGAAATGCCTTCCCCGTCGTCTTCTACCGACAGCGCTTCCATCTGCACGCCGTCTGCAACCAGATTATCCCCCTCGAATTCCGGCGTTACCCGGTACATCACATGATTGCCGGTTTCCTTCACATAATCCGCCACCATGTTTTCAAACGGCAGCATGCCTTCCGCATTCATATAGCGGGTTCCGGTAATCAGATTTCTTTCATTCGCATTTTCCCCGGTCAGCTGATAAGCAATTAAATGACAGCGGTTATAAAGATTCTTTCCATCCACATGATCATAACGTGTGCTGTGCCAGCCCGTCGGCTTTACCCTGCTGATATTGCCGCGTTTTTCCGTCGGCATCAGGTCTGTGCCTACACAGGCAAAGGCCTCCACACACCTTCCCAGTTCATCCAAATCCGCATATTTTTCAAAAGACTCTGCTGTAATTTCATCTTCTTTAAATTCTGGAACATTTTCATTGATAATAATATAAGGGTCATCAGAAGAAAACGCCACTCCTTCTGCCTGGCCCTGTGTATCAGAAACAGCTTCAATATCCGCATTCTGTACGTCTATATCCGGCTCCTCAGCAGGCACCACTGCACAGCCCGTAAACAGCAGGCTTATAAACAGCGGGATGCCCGTCAGGCTTGTTAAAAACTTTTTCATAATTTTCTCCTCATTCGTATTTTAATAATCTTCCTCTCCGGCTTTAAAATTATAGACCGGCTTTATAACTTTCTCAATTTCTACTGTCTCTCCAATATATTTTAAAATATCATCGATTCCTTTATAGGCCATCGGACATTCATCCAGCGTCCCTTTGTTTACAGACGTTGTATAAATGCCGTTCATCTGCTTTTTAAATTCCGACACTGTAAAAGTCTGCTTTGCCGCTTTCCTGCTCATCAGCCTGCCTGCTCCGTGCGGCGCCGACTGGTTCCAGTCTTCATTTCCCTTTCCCGTGCAAATCAGGGAGCCGTCCCGCATATTCATCGGAATCAGCAGTTTTTCTCCTTTTTTAGCAGAAACCGCGCCTTTCCTCAAAATCATGGACTCTGTATCAATATAATTATGAACCGTAGTAAACTGCTCCTTCACATGCAGCTTCATGCCTTTGATAATTTCACGCATCATCGCCTGACGGTTTAACTGCGCAAACTTCTGAATGATTTTCATGTCATGGATATACTGGTCAAAAAGCTCTCCGGTTACATAAGCCAGCGTCTTTGGAATGTCTGTTTTTACTGTATCTTTTAACGCTGCAAGCGCTGCCTCGATTTCCTTTTCCCGTCCCTGTAATTTATATTCTTCAATGAGCCGCCTGACATCTTTTTTAGAAGCTCCGTTTAGTGCCTTGTATCCTTCTTCCTGATAATACTGCGCTGCTTCCACCCCGAGATGACGGCTTCCGGAATGCACGACAAGATAAAGATTTCCCTCATCGTCTTTATCCGCTTCAATAAAATGATTTCCTCCGCCTAAAGTCCCAATGCTTTTTTCCGCCCGCTTCGGATTAATATAAGGATAGCAGTACAGCTCTTCCAGACTGATTTCATCAAAATACGGATGCGTCTTTTCACGAATCGCAAACCCGCTCGGAATCTTTTCGTAAATTAGTTTATCCAGTTTCTGCAGCTCGATATGCTTTTCTTTGATAAGGGCTGTCTCCATGCCGCAGCCGATGTCAACCCCGACTAAATTCGGCACGATTTTATCTGTAACCGTCATTGTCGTGCCAATCGTACAGCCAGCCCCGGCGTGAATGTCCGGCATCAGCCTGATTCTGCTGCCGGATACAAATTCCTGATTTAGCAGAAGACGTACCTGGGCAAGGGAGGATTCATCGGCTGTGTCTGTGAATATTTTTGCGCTGTTATAAGTCCCCTTAAGTTCAATCATATTTATGCCTCCGTATGAACCTCAGCAGCTATTAATTCTTAAAAATTATGAAATAGCATCATCTTGAGAATAAATATATTTCAATAACTTTGGATTGTATTTCCTCTCCAGGTTAACAAACATAGATTTAACCGCTTTATTACTCTTAATGCTGATTTTAGCGTGATAAATATCCTGAACAAAACTCAGTGTCATTCCTCCAAACATAGTATATGGTAAAATCATATGTACACCGCCAAATACACGATTTGTAACAGCAACATTTAAATTCTCCCACATAATACTATTTCCATTTGTTTCTAAAACAAACTGGGGAATGGAATAAACCTCTGAAAGAAACTCCTTTGCCTTGTGCGAATCCGTATTAAGCAAAAAATCGTATATTTCTGCTTCACTCCTGCCAAAACCGCTCAAAATAAATTTATATTTCATTCTTTGAGCATCTGCATATTTAGCTTTAAATGCCGGCAAGCCAGCGCACCATACCGGAGTAGTCGCACCAGAATCAAATAAAAACAGCATTTCATTATATACAGCAACAGGTCTATGTTCTCCCGAAAGAACGTCCAGAACCAGTTTCATCCTCAACCCCCATTTTTGCATTCAGACATTCAATTACTCCTATCGCCATTCCAGACGTAGTTCTGCGCATCAAATCTTTTGACTTCGCCTGCCAGATTTCTGCCTGAACAGAAGACATCTCTGAATCCGTGTAAATTCCTTCCAAAATACCATTCACAATGCTCTGGCCATACCCCAGCACACATTCAGACATTCTAGCCCATTTCCCTGGATATGCCTCGATTACCTGTTCCCAGGTATAACGTTTGCCTAGTTCCAAATCTCCCATTTTAATACCTCCTGCAATGCAGTCTGTATTTGCACATGCCAGAATCGTTTTAATAATTTATTATCTAAACTCGGCATATTCATAGCTGTTATTAACTGTATTTATTTAGGATTTATTTAGGATTTATACAATTTCAAACCGTTTTCTACTTCAATTACATCATTTATTTTGGCTTACTAATTTTCTGTTGCCAAATTATTTATCCCAATAATGAGAACCACATTGGACAATCTTTACCATATCGTCTTCGATTCGATAAACGATACGGTTGGCATCATCAATCCGCCGACTCCAATAAGCTGCCAGATCACCACTTAATCGCTCCGGCTTGCCTATTCCATCATATCCATTTCGATCTATATCTTTCAAAAGCTGCAGAATACGTCGTAATGTCTTTTTATCTTGTTTCATCCAATATTCAAAATCTTCCCATGCTGCATCTGACCATGATTTAATCATCAAGATTCACCTCATGCACCGTACCGCCTGTGGATTCCATTTGTGCAACTGATTTTCTAAGCCTGGCCATATTCTCCTGTGAGTAAAACGGATCTGCGGATACTTCAAAGGGTATACGTTTTTCGCTGCCTAACTTCTTTAAATAAATGTTAATGGCAGCAGACAAAGACAAGCCGATATCAGCACAGGCTTCTTCAGCTCTTTTCTTCACATCATCCTCAATACGCAAGCTAATCTGAGCCATCATATCACCTCTTTCTTTCATTTTCCTATACTATATCCTATCTAGTAGCATTTGTAAAGCATTTTGCTGTACTAATTTATGAAACTTTTTTAGAAAAAATATATTTTGCTATATATTTTTATCCATGTTTCAATATTAAGTTTCATGTCTGTTTTTCTATGTATATTAATAATTGCAATTACAATCCCTACAGGAGAAAGTCTATAATCTGTAGGAATACTATTTAGCATATTCGGTAAAATTTCTTTAACCACATTCAAATCTAAATTGTAGTTTTCAGAATATACATCAGAGGCAAATCCAACCGAAATCTCCAACAACCTAAGCATATTCAATAAAGGAATACTATTTGTAATTTCGCATGGCACTGGCAATTTTGTACAAATATATTCACAATGTTCTTTTAAAGCTTCAACTGAATTAATCTCTTTCTTTATCGTATGTTTACACAAAAAGGTTAGCGATAAATAGTTCAAATGCATATCTGATAACGATTTTGCAATATCTATTGCTTCATCTAAAATAATTTTCATATAATAATCATTGTTATAGTTTACTCTATTTATGATAATCTCACTTAATAATTCAAGCAATTCATTTGTACCAAAACGCGCATATTCATGTTGTGATTTATTTAAAATAAATTGCATATCAGGATCTGAAAATTCACCAAAATCTGTTTTTCCCTGCTCTTGTAATTTTTGTATAATTTTTTGACAAAATTCTTCTACTCGGTCTTGAGCAACTCGCTGTGCTTCTTCTTGCAATTTAGGAAAATTATCCATAAATAAACCAATTGCCAATCTACTTACTTCCTCTGCTGTCATACCATAGTAATTATTTTGTTCTACTATCTGAGTTGTCCCTGTCCCTTTTATCGCCTTTTGTATTACTTTTTTACTTTCGCACATCATCTCACTCTTTCGTGTAATAATTGTTCTGTACACCAATTTGTGTATTATTTGTTCCTTTATTAACCTGCTTAATCAAAATTTTTGAATTATCATTACTTTTTTCTTTCTTTTTTAATAACTTTCTAATACCTACACCGATTACAGTTAATACAGATATACCTATACCACTAAATAACCATTCTCTATTATCATAAATCCAATCAATTGTTTCCATAATTTAACTCAACCTTTCAAGTATGTCACAATTCTTTATTCATCTTGCTAACAATTTTCTCAACGTTAGCAATACAATTTTGCCTATAATCTTCTTTAACTGCAACTCTTTTGCCCATCAATTCTAACCGACCAGCCTTCAATAATTGAAATGGACATCCCCTCGCTACAGAAACAACTCCAACTGTTTGAAAATCTCTGATATTCATAATTCCTTCTGTCAAAAATGAAAAAGAAAAGATTGACGGATGCGTTTCCAATAAAGAAACCACATCTCTATCAATTGCTTCCAAAACTGTTGCATATGCCGATGCCGCTCCCATATACTGAGTCAGTCTGTTTTTAAGCACTAAATATACTTTTGGTAATTTCATATCTACCTCTCTCAATTTCTCTGCAAAAGCATATTTACTATAAATTTCGGAAGGCAATTTTAATCCATATATCAATGAAAAAGCATTTTGTATTGCTCTTCTAGATGAATCATCTGCCATAACAGGTAAAACCACTTTTGACGATGTAGCAATAGCTATTTGTGTATACATAGAAAAGCTAGGATTTGCATCTAAAAATACTATATCATATTCCTTTTCAATTGGCTGTATAAAATCATTCAGCCAATTTATGATAGCGATCCATGTATTGGTACCAGGAATCTGATTGTTTGCTAATGTTGAAATTGCGTTGGACTGCAATTCCAACATGGCATCACCACAAAGCAAATCTATATTATCCGATATATATGAATTATATCGATGCGGCTTTGTTAGATAGTCTTTCGGATTAAACGACGGTACACTATATGGCGATGGTAAACGCATTTGAAAGTATCCACCTATTGTTGCCCTCGGATTTTCGCCTTGTCTCATCAGCAAAACATCACTTCCACCTTGATTTAAACCACCTAATAGTAATTCCGATATATTTGCTTGTGGACAAACATCTATAACCAATATCTTCTTTTTCTTGTTTTGCCACGCATATTCACAAAGTATCTGAAACGCTAGTGTTGTTTTCCCTGTTCCACCTTTATTATTCCAAAAAATTACCCTTTCCAAATTTCCAAACAACTCCTTATCAACTCTAATTATATACACAATTTACAACAAACATTTTTTATTTTATTATACGTACCATAGAGCACCTTGTCAAGTACATTTTGTACATCAGAATGTACTTGACATTCTTTCCCTGTAATATATATTTTTATACCCAAATCTAACAATTCCTTATAACTAACACCCAATACCTCTGCTATGATTTTCAACTCAATATCTGTCACAAACCTTTTTCCACTCTCAATCCTCTGAACAGCATTTTTTATCTATATCAAGCCCTGCCATCTGAAACATATCTGCCAATTTCCTTTGGAACGTTTTCTCTGGCAAATTTTCTCTAATCTCTTTTATTTTCCTGCCGCAGTGCTCAGCAACTTAATAATATTTTCAATACAACATCCAGAAGCGTTTATACAACTCTCCCTTTCTCATCTAGCATCCCAGCCACGTTTTCTTTTCTCTGTCCGCCGCTGCTCTTTCAACACCTGCTCCCTCTGTCGTTCAGTTTGTATGATACATTTCGCTTCATCACTTCCTATAGCCGCCTTTATCCGCTCAAAATCCCGAACTGCTTCTTTTAATTCCTGATTTTCCGCGTAAATTACATGAAACCTCTCCGAAAGATTATCTGCCCGCTCCTCCGTCTGATCATACTGTCGTTTCAGATTATCATACTTCCTGGAAACATCCAGATAAGCCGAATACACTGACCGCATTACCTTCACCATCTTCTGTACCGTTGGCTTCGCCTTTTTATCCCGATACGCTCTCCCACTTTCCAGTGTCCCTGCATCCGGCAGCACCCTGTCTGGGTCTTCTGAAAAATCCACAGCAAACTGCTCCATATTTTTTACCATCGGGGCCAGTTCGTTCATCCGCTTCTGATACCTGTCCGCCTGCTTTCTTGCCTTTTCTGCATCTTTCTTTGACTGAACTATGGATTCCTGCATGTTGTGGATTTCATCATCCACCGCAATCAGATGTTCATGCAGTGCTTCATTTATTTCTGAAGATGATGCGTTCTCCACCTCAAATTCTTCCTTATTTTATCTCCAGTTCGGCAACTTCCCTTGCCCGCTCTTTCTTTTCAAAATCCAGGACAGACAGGTGCTTTTCATGCGTCCCCTTTTTCTCCCATTCAATGCCGTGGCGGAGCATGATGGCAGCGAGCTGTTCCTTTTCAGCCTCTACCCACTGGTCACGTTCCGAATTGCTCCTTGTGCCACCCTTAAATCCCAGGACATCCAGTGCCTTCTTTAAAGACACCCTTGTTTCCAGTCCTCGTTTACTTCCCGTTATATAAGGTATGAAGTCAATATGCAAGTGCGGCGTTGCTTCATCCATATGCAGATGTGCCGAAAACACACGCAGCGTAGGATTCCGCTCCTGGAACCCTTTCATATATTCATCCAGCACTGCAGCCGCAAGCTGTCCCTTCGCTGTCTTTGCGCCCATGTCTTTCATGTTTCCCACCTACACGATGATTTCATGGAATGTTTTTTCCTGTTTCCCGGAAGCAATCTTCTCATAATAATCTTCGATCCGGCGGTCATTCCGTTTCTGCTTTTCATTATACCTGGCAAGGGAATCATCAAAAAGCTCGTGATATACGTCCCTGATATTGTCATTCATATAATGCACATTCAGGCAGCTTCTCTCCAGATCGGTATTTTTTGCATGAAATTTACGGCTGTTATGATTGACTGAGCCTTTCCCTGATGTTATGCTGATTGTCCGCTTCAATCTCTTTCCTTTCTCCGGCTTTAGCCGAGGTTCTGTTACTCTTTCCAATAGTAACGCAAAGGCACTTTTGACACTCCGTATCAAAAGTGCCTGCGCCCTGCCGGGGCCTACCTCATGTGCAGGGCTTTACTCTGTTTGCTGTCGCGATTCTATTGCATCAAAATTTTCCCTGACCGTATCTTACAGGAGCGTGACACGCTCCCGTCATTTAACAATGAAGGAAAAATTCACCACCGGAAGCTGTCGGGCACTCCCCGCTTATCCAGATATTTTTTTGTGCCTCCTACTTCTCCTTCTCTGTAGGCGCTGTTTTATATTTTGTATACAACTCCCTCATTACCAGTGCATCCAGTTTTTGCTCCAGCCCTTTCTGTATCTCCGGCAGCATCTCTTCCTCTTCAAAAAAAATATTTCATGATCGCAAAAAAGAGATCCTGTGAAATCTGTACATTTTTCATGTTTTTTATTCCATCCTTTCTTCATGCGTGACCGGGCTACACATTTCCATCCGTTTCAATTCTTCATAAATTGCCGCCATATGCTTTTTTAATGCCTTATAGACCCTTGGCTGCCCTGCACCACCGCATCCCTGCAGAGCAGCCGCCTTGTGATGTATTCCTGTTTTGTCAGGCCGGACAGCTCCACCAGGTCATCCAGCATTTTTGATTCAACATCTGACACACGGAATGCTACCGTATGGTTTCTCCATCTCCCTTTATGGTCAAGTTTCTTATCCATTCCAATCCTCCACTGACGTTCTTTCCATATCAAGTTTTTCTGCCATCTCCGTCTGCACCGTCGGAAACAGGTTCGCATAACGGTATGTAATTTTTTCTGCCTCATGCCCGACACGCTCACCGATTGCCAGTACCGAAAAGCCCATATTGATCAGCAGCGAGACATGGCTGTGGCGAATATCATGCACGCGAATCCGCTTGACCCCTGCCTGTTTCGCCCCTCTGTCCATCTCATGGTTCAGATACGATTTTGTGACCGTAAACAGCCGCTCGTCCGGCTTGATGTCATATAGCATATGGATATACTCCTACATCTCCTCACAGAGAAAGGCTGGCATTTTAATCGCCCTGTTGCTTTTTACCGTTTTAGGACTGGTAATAATGTCCCTACCTTTGGAGCGGTGAAATGTCTTGCTGATCGTAACCGTCTGTTTTTCAAAGTCGAAATCAGCAAGCGTTAAGGCCAAAAGCTCTGCTTTTGTCAAGTAAAAACTAAAAAAATATTCTTTTTCTGCAAAGGAAAAGCACCACCAAAAGACTAGCCCTTCGTGATGCTTTTCAGTTTCTCTATTCTTTTTACTCAATTATCATTCAAATTCTTTTTCTCTGCATTCATATCCTGCGTTAGATAAAATATATCTTCTTTATTCCAATCATCACACGTATCATAAAAAGACCGATCTTTTCTCTTCTTATAAATCCGATAGGGTCTGTCTTCAGAATTGTCATATATATGACAAATATCACAAACACCAACTACTTCATGTACTAATGCCAGTGCTTTGTCAAAACGGCTAATAATTTTATCATCTGGAACATCATGTCCGCCAACCTCTACCCGTGCCCTGACACGAAAAATGTTTATCATTGGATCTGCAGTAAGGATATAATAACATCGGATAAAATACCCTTTTTCCTTTGCCCTTTTTAACAGATTCAAATTTCTATCTGTAGAAAGAACTGTTTCAAAACAAAAATCTTCCATATTCTTCAAATGTTCTTCTCTTTGTTTTTCAGCCAATTTTGCAGCTTCAAAATCTGAGCATTTCAATATTTTCTTAATTTCATCTGCATTAATATAATCCATTGAAGGCTTCAATAATGACGTAAATGTACTTTTACCTGAACCATTCGGACCGGCAAAAATAACAATCTCAGATTTCTTTTTCAATTCGTTCACTATAGTTCCCCTTTCGCAATCGTTTCCCTACCTCTGTTTCTGTTCCGTCATTATTGCGTCTTACCACAACTTGTTTTTTTCTGTCATAAATTATAACCGGCGCTCCCATTGCTTTCAATTTTTCTATTTCAAGCCCTACTGCTGCATTCGCACGTTTTACTACCTGCTCATCTGTTATATAATCCGAACTCATATTTTATACCACCTTTCATT